>JBNGDZ010000073.1:0-3597 GCA_049975765.1 Armatimonadota bacterium | reverse complement strand
GAAGCGATCGTCCAGCAGTTGGACCAGGGGAACCTGGCGCTGGATGAGCTGGAGCGAGAGGATCTGCCCGCCGCCGGCGAGATCAAGGAGCACTACGTGCGCCTGAGCTGGATCCTGCGGCACTACGTGGAGCGGCGCTGGGCGATCCCCGCCCTGGAGGAGACCACGGGCATGCTGGCCCAGAGCATGAGTAGCTCGGGGCGAGTGGATGACCAGGTGGCCGCCCGCATCGTGGAGGTGCTGCAGCGAGCGGACCTTGCGAAGTTCGCGAAGCACCGGCCGGCCGCCGGGGTGGCGCGGGAGGACGTCGAACGGGCACGTGCGATCGTGCGCGACAGTCGGCCACAGCCGCGCCCCGAGCCCGCGGAGGCCGCGGTGGTGGGGCGAGGCTGATGGAGCTGGCACGGCCGCTGTGGCTGCTGCTGCTGTTGGCGCTGCCGGGTGTCGTGTGGCTGATGCGGCGCCCGGGGAGCCGGCGGAGCGGCGCCATGGCATACCCGGACGTGCGGGACCTGCTGGTGCGGACGACGCCCCGGACCCTCGCCGCCAGGGCGTTGCCGTGGCTGAGCGTGATGGCGCTGGCGCTGATGATCGTGGGGATGGCGCGGCCGAGGCGCCTGGAGGAGGTGGTCTCGGTCAGCTCAGAGGGCATCGACATCGTTCTTGCCCTCGACATCTCCGGAAGCATGAGGGCAGAGGACTTCCAGCCCCGCAATCGGTTCAATGTTGCCAAGAGCGTGCTGCAGCGTTTCATCGCTGGAACCAAAGGCGATCGGCTGGCGCTGGTGGTCTTCGCCGGGAAGGCCTTCACGCAGTGTCCGCTGACGCTTGACTACGAGATGCTGCAGCAGCTTCTCTCGCAGGTGGAGCTGGGCATGATCGAGGACGGCACCGCCATCGGGATGGCGATTGCGACGGGCGCAGCAAGGCTGGAGAGGTCGAAGGCCGCCAGCCGAGTCATCATCCTACTGACCGATGGGGTCAACAACGCCGGGGCCATCGATCCCATCACGGCGGCCAAGGCCGCCGGGGCGGTGGGAGTGAAGGTGTACGCGGTGGGAGTGGGTAGCGAGGAGGGGGCGCGAATCCCGATCGACGACCCGCTCTTCGGCCGCACCTACGCGCGGAACCCCGATGGGACATTCAAGCGCACCAGGATGGACGAGGAGACGCTACGGAGGGTGGCGGAGCTGTCCGGCGGGGAGTACTTCCGGGCGGCCGACCCCGGCGCGCTCGGTGAGATCTACGAGAGGATACGCGCGATGGAGAGGAGCGAGTTTGAGACCACTCAGTATCGTCGCTACCAGGAACTGGCGCCGATCTTCCTGTGGCCGGCGATGGGGCTGCTGGCTTTGCAGGTCCTCCTCTCCTGCACCTGGCTCCGGAAGGTGCCGTGATCGGTGCGATGCAGCAGTACGTGCGCTGGGCACATCCTGAGCTGCTCAAGCTCCTGTGGCTGACGCCGCTGGTGGTTGCGCTCTACGTCCACGCGGCACGGGCGCGCTGGCGGGCGATGCGGAGGATGGCGACGCCGCTGGCGCTGGATCGCATCGCGGGGGCGCGGGTGCGAAGGCGTCGGCGCATCCGAGCGGCGCTGATGACGGGGGCGCTGGTGATGGTGGTGCTGGCGGCGGCCAGGCCACAGTTCGGCACACAGATGACGCGCGTGCAGCGGCGGGGAGCCGACGTGGTCTTCGCGATCGACACCAGCCAGAGCATGCTGGCCCGGGATATTGCCCCGGACCGCCTCGGGGCGGCCAAGGACGCCGTTCGCGCCGTGGTGAGCCGCATGCGCGGCGACCGGGTGGGGATCGTGGCCTTCGCCGGCGCCGCCTTCCAATACTGCCCGCTGACCATCGACTACGGGGCCACGCAGATGTTCCTCGACGCCTTGGACACAAAGGTGATCGGGGACCCCGGCACGGCGCTGGCGGATGCCATCCGGGAGGCGGCGGACGCCCTGGAGGCCGCGGAACATCACTACCGCCACCTCGTCATACTCACGGATGGCGAGGACCATGAGGGCGGCGCCACGCAGGCGGCCCGAGAGGCGGCCTCAAAGGGCATCACCATCCACGTGGTGGGCGTCGGATCCACCGAGGGCGAGCCGGTGCCGATTCTGGACGCGGAGGGCAACGTGACTGGACACAAGCGAGGGCCCGATGGCGAGGTCGTGGTCAGCCGGCTGGACGAGCAGACGCTCCGGGAGGTCGCCGAGGCCGGCAACGGCAGCTACGTGCGCGCCTCCGACGGCGGCATCCCGGTGGACAGGATCTACAGCGAACTGAGCCGCCGGGAGGGCCGGATCGTCGGGACCTATCAGTTCACCGAGTACGCCGAGCGCTACCAGCTTCCGCTGGGCGTGGCCATCGTGCTGGTGGCGGCGCAGGCCATGCTGGGGGACGTGAGGGGGCGGCGCTCATGAGCCGCCGGTGGCAGGTGGCGCTGCTGATCGCGGCTCCGCTGCTGGCCGGGTTCACCTGGCCGGGGACCGTGGAGTGGCTGTGCACGCGCGGCGTGGCGCAATACCGGGAGGGGGAGTACGGCGAGGCCACCGAAGCGTTCACCCGGGCGCTGCAGCACGACCCGGAGAACGCCACGCTCAGGTACAATCGTGGCGCCGCGCTGTATCGCGAGGGGCGCATGCCGGAGGCCGCCGAGACTCTGGAGGCGGCGGCCGTGGCCGAGGACACTGCCCTGCGACGGGACGCCTGCTACAACCTGGGCAACGCCCGCTTCCGGCAGTCGGACTTCGAGGCGGCCATCGAGGCCTACAAGGAGGCCCTGCGCCTCGATCCCGATGATATGGACGCCAAGCATAACCTGGAGCTGGCGCAGCGCCTCCAGGAGCAGAGGCAGCAGCAGGAGCGACAGCAGCAGGACCAGGAGCAGAAGCAGGATCGGGATCAGCAGGATCAGGATGAGCGACAACAGCAACAGCGGGAGAGTCAGGAGGGCGAAGAGCAGCAGACTCAGGAACAGCCCGATGGGGGAGAGGACGAGCAGATTCCCGCCGGGCGGCAGGAGCACTCCGGCCAGGAGGTGGAGGAGGGGGAGCTGACCGCCGCGCAGGCGCGCCGCCTGCTGCGGGCGCTGGCGACCGAGGACGCGGAGATGCAGGAGATCATCCGCCGGCCGCCACGGCGCCGGGAGCCAACCAGGGGTGAGAAGGACTGGTGAGGAGCGTGTGGGCCGCCGCGCCGGTCATCCTGGTGCTTGCCGCCATGCCGGCGGCGGCGGATGTGGACGTGCACGCCTCACTCAACCGGGAGACCGTGGCGGTGGGGGAGACCGTGGAGCTCACGGTGGCCATCACCGGCTCCGTGAGCGGCGTCGCGAGGCCCCAGATCCCCGGCGTCGAGGGCCTCGAGGTCGTGGGCTCATCCTCGCAGCAGAGCGTCACCTTCACCAACGGCCAGGTGAGCTCGGTCAACACCTACGTCTTCCGCCTACGCCCGGCGCGGGAGGGGACCTTCACCATTCCGCCCATCGAGGTGCGGGTGGATGGTGACATCCATACCACCAGGCCGCTGACGCTCTTGGTCAGCGGCGGGAGCACGCGGCCCGCTCCCGTTCCGGGCCCAACCCCCAGCCAGA
>JBNGDZ010000072.1:10048-13933 GCA_049975765.1 Armatimonadota bacterium | reverse complement strand
CTCCCGGTGAGAGGAAGTTGGTCACGGCCGCCTCCAGGCCGCCGGTGCCGGAGCTTGTGAGAGTGAGGACGTCGCCGGTGGTCCCCATTAGCCGGCGCAGCCCGCCGGTGCAGCGGCCCAGCAGCGCTGCCATCCTGTCCCCCCGATGGTAGAAGCCCGGCCCTGCGAGGGCCTCGCGCACCTCGGGGGGCAGGTTGGTGGGGCCGGGGATCATCAGCAGAGGGCCGTTCTCGGGCATCGCCTCACACTCTCCCAGCGTCGTCTGCGCAGGTACGTCAGGACCCTCCCGGCGCGGGAAGACGACGTCGGGAAGCGGTCGGGCGGATGTGACGGAGCCGCCTCAGCCGCCGATAAGGGTCACGTTCACGCGGCGGTGCCTGGGTCCGTCCAGCTCCACCAGCAGAAGGCGTTGCCAGGTGCCCAGCACGAGGTTGCCCCCCTCCACAGGGAGCAGGACGCTGTTGCCCAGCACGGTGGCGCTCAGGTGGGCGCCCGCGTTGTGATCGATGCGGTCGTGATGCCACTGCTCGCCGCTCACGAGGCCGTCGAGAAGCGTCAACACATCCCGGACGAGGCCGTCCTCGTGCTCGTTAATGTAGACGGCACAGGTGCAGTGTGGCACCGACACCGTGCACAGGCCCGACGAGATGTCCGAGTTGCTGATGATCTCCGACACCTCGCCCGTGATGTCAAGCACCTGTCGCCGCGAGCTTGTCGGAAGCGCGAAGGTCTTTGTCACCGATCAACCATCTCCTTGCCACCGACGAGGGTCCAGCCCCCGTCATCGTCCAGTTCGCGTGTCAGCGCAGCGCCGCCGCGGCCCCGCTATGTCGCGGGCCGGATGTCCTCAAGCTGAAGCTGCAGTCTTGGCACTCCCGTGTAGTCGTCCATCTTGGGGGTGAAGCACAGGTCCACGCGGCTGCCGGATCGGGCCTCGCCAAGGGCCTCCCCCAGGCCGAAGCCGATGCAGTCCAGATGCCGGCCTCCGGCCTCCACCAGCAGCTTCAGGTGCTTGCCTGCGGCGCCCACCGTGCGCGCCTGCTTCACCGTCACCCCGCGCGAGACCAGCAGCGGCTCGGGATTGCCCTCGCCGCACGGCTCCATGGCGCACAGCTGCATCGCCAGCTCCTGATCCACCTCCGAGACACTCACCTCGGCGTCGGCGTGCAGCCGCTGCCGAAGGTCCTCATCGCAGATGAGCTCACGTCCCAGCCCGTTGAGCCGCTCCCGCAACTCCGCCACCCGGTCCACGTGCAACTCACAGCCTGCGGCCAGCGTGTGTCCGCCATAGCGGTCCAGAAGGTCGTCGCAGGCGCTCAGGGCCTTCGCCACGTTGAAGGCGGCGATGCTGCGGGCCGAGCCCCGGCCCTGATCGCCCTCGACGGCAATCAGCAGCGTCGGCAGACCGGTGGTCTCCAGCACCTTGGAGGCCACGATGCCCACCACCCCGCGATGCCAGCCCCGCCGGGCCAGCACCACCACCCGGTCCCGCTCCAGGTCCACCTCTCGCTCGATCATCTGCAGGGCCTCGCGCAGAGTCTGGTCCTGCTCGCTGCGGCGCTGGCTGTTGAGGCTGTCCAGGTGCAGTGCGCTCTTGCGCGCCGCCATCTCGTCGTCGGTGAGCAGCAGCTCCAGCGCGTCGGTGGCGTCCGCCATCCGTCCCACAGCGTTCAGGCGCGGGCCGATACGAAAGGCCACGTCTCGGGCGCTGATGCTCTCGCCCAGCTCGCACAGCTCCAGCAGCACCTGCAGGCCGACCTTCCGGGTGTAGGGCAGAAGCTGCAGGCCGGCGCCGACCAGCACTCGGTTCTCGCCGGTCAGCGGCGAGACATCCGCGATGGTGCCGATCGCCACCAGGTCCAGGAAGGCCCGCTGCAGCGACTTCTGGGGCATATCCAGGCGCTGGCAGATCGCCGAGGCCACCTTGAAGGCCAGTCCCACCGCCGCCAGCTCCCGCTCGGGGTACCGCGAGCCCCGGCGCTTGGGATCTACGACCAGGGCGCCCTTGGGGAGCTGCTCGCCGGGCTCGTGGTGATCCACCACGATGACGTCCTGGCCCTGTGCGCAGGCGCAGCCGACGGCCTCGTGATCCCGCACCCCGCAGTCCACCGCGATGATCAGCCCGGCCTGGCCGGCGGAGGCCCGGACGGCGCGCTCGCTCAGACCATATGAGTCCTCGAAGCGGTGGGGCAGGAAGTAGTGGACATCGGCGCCGAGCACGCTGAGGAAGCGCACCAGCAGCGCTGTGGAGGTAATACCATCAGCATCGTAATCCCCATGGATGAGTATCGGCTCGCGCTGCTCAAGGGCCCGCACGATTCGCTCGACAGCCTGCTTCATGTCCGGCAGCACGAATGGATCGTGCAGCTCGTCCAGCGACGGCCTCAGAAAGCGCTCAGCCTGCGAGGGGGCCCCGAGCCCTCGCCCCACCAGAACCGCGGCCAGTATCGGGTGGATTGCCAGCTCCCGCGCCAGTCGCTCTTCTGCGTCACGGTCGCGGGGCCTGATGATCCAGTCGGTGCCGCGGCTGAAGGTCATTGTCGCAATCGCTTGTGTCCTCCAAGAGCACGTTTGCCCGAGTATAGACCAGCGACAGTGGCCTGTCAACTTGGCGGGATGAGGGGTCTGGATAGCAGTGTCACCCCAATCCGCCGGCCTAGCCACCCACCCCGGCAACCCAGGGGCACAGCCGCCCAAGGCCGAGAGAGTCGGGACGTCAGTCCACGCCACGCCGTCGGCCTGGCAGGCCGATGCGACCTCTTTTCAGGCGGCTGGTTGACAGGCCTGCAGCGCTTGCCTAATATGTGGGGCGGCGCCGTGCAGGCAACGCTTCGACGCGGCGCCGAACCGCAAGTTCCGGCCGCTCCATTCACGTAGTCAACGCCCGCGCTGAGACCGTGGGCAGCATGTAGTGAGGAGGCACGCGATGAGTTCCGGGGAGCTGAAGTTCGACGAGGGGCACATGTGGGTGCGGCTGGAGGACGATGACACCGCGGTGGTGGGCATGTCTGACTACGCCCAGGACATGATGGGTGAGATTATCTTCGCAGAGATGCCCGAGCAGGGCACCGCGATCATTCGCGGAGACGCCTGCGGGACGGTGGAGTCGGTAAAGTCCGTCGAGGACCTGCTGGCCCCGGCCAGCGGCGAGATCATCCGCGTCAACGAGGAGGTCCTTGATGCTCCGGAGCTGATCAACCAGGACCCCTACGGCGACGGCTGGTTGATGGAGATCAAGCTCGAGGACGCCTCAGAGCTGGACAGGCTCATGAGCGAGGATGAGTACGAGGACTACCTCGACGGGCTCGAGGGCGAGCGCGACGAGGACGAGGAGTTCTGAGCGGCCCGACAGCCGCAGAGCAACCGCACGCGTGTCGCGAGGCCGGCCGCAGTTGGGGCCGGCCTCACGTATATGAGGTGACGGCATGACCGCCTGGCGCATCATCGAGAGTGGCCGCGCCACCGGCTTCCGCAACATGGCGGTGGACGAGGCCATCATGCAGTCCGTGGCCCGTGGCGAGGCGCCGCCGACGCTGAGGCTCTATGGCTGGCAGCCGCCGGCTGTATCGCTGGGCTACCATCAGCACCTCGATGAAGGTATCGACCGCACCGCCGTCCGCGAACGCGGCTACGACATTGTGCGCCGGCCCACGGGCGGGCGGGCGATCCTGCACGCCGACGAGCTGACCTACAGCTTCTGCATCCGCCAGGACCAGATCGCCGGGGGGCACTCCGTGATGGAGTCCTACCGCGAGATCTCCCGTGACATCGTCGCCGGACTCGAGCTACTGGGGGCGGAGGTGAGCCTGGGCGACGACGACGATCGGCGGCAGGCCCACCAATCGACCACCGACGCCGATGCAGCCCGCCCGATCTGTTTCGCGA
>JBNGDZ010000072.1:0-10038 GCA_049975765.1 Armatimonadota bacterium | reverse complement strand
GCTCAGGTGCGTCGCCGCGACGGCATCCTCCAGCACGGGTCGATCCCCATCACCATCGACCTCGAGGACCAGATCGCGGTGATGCCCGGCGCCGATGAGCGCATCGCCCGACAGGTGCTGGCGGGCGCGGCCATGAGCGTCACCGACCTGCTCGGCCGCCCCGTGAGCTTCGAGGAGGTGGCCGAGGCCATCGCCGCTGGCTTCGCGCAGGCCTTCGGCGTCGAGCTTAGGCCCAAGGGCCTCTCGGAGGGGGAGCAGCGGCAGGCAACGGCGCTCGAGCGCGAGAAGTACGCCACCCCCGAATGGAACGAGCGCGTCCCCGCTCGGCCCCGTGCTGAGTAGCGCAACTGGCACAGGTCCGCCGGTCATTCCATCACAGCAGCACGCCGACGGGCAGTGCCAGGCCACCAAGGTGCGGGCAAACGGCGCCAGAGCTGAAGCGTAGCACCGTGCCGCCCAGGATCAGCCTGTGGGCTGCCCAGAATGCCCTTCCCCGAGCGCGCGAATCCCGGCAGGAGCCGAGACCTCCCGCTCGGACGAGGTGGTGGCAGGATGGACCGACAGCGATTGACGATCACCCTGGCGGCCGGCGTCACCGGCGGGATCGCGGCGAATGTTGCGATGCTGCTGACCTTCCGGATGCTGGGGATGGGGCTCGCCGGCGGCGGCATCCTTCTGGACCCGGCCGTCCAGAGCGCCAAGCTCATCGCGGTGTGGACGGAGCTGCACCCGCTACCGCGTGTGGTCACGCACCCGATGTTGATGGGCCTGGGTGTGATCGCGCTCTCCGTGGTGCGGGCGTGGATCTATCTATGGCTGTCGCGGGCCTGGCCAGCGGGTGTGCTCCCCCGCGCTCTGCGCTTCGGGGCGCTGATCTGGGTACTGGTCTATCTCTTCTGGGAGTTCTTCACCCCGCTGAACATGCTCGGCGAGCCGGTGGCCCTCACGTTGCTGGAGCTGACCTTCTGGGCGGTGGTGGCCTTCGCGGAGGCCTTCGGCACCGTGCTTGTGGCCGAGCGCCTTCGGCCGGACGTCCCGGCCCGTCCGTCCTCGTTGGGAGATTGACTACACGGCAACCGGCGCACCGCCCGAGACCGGAGGTCTCCAGAACGGCGGGCGGGCTGGGCAGCCCGCCTCTCCGCACGGCAAGAGCCCCCGCTTGGCGAAGGAGGCGTGTCGAGGCTGCGCCCATCGCTGCCCAGCCGTTTGGAGGCGCGGGTGGCGCTCCCGCCAGATCGTTTGCCGGGCTGGAAGCCCGACCTGCGCGGCAGACGGCACGGGGCGAAGCGTGCGCTCGTCGCCCGCGAGTCGTCGCTGCCGTTGGCCTGCGGCCTGTCGCTTGCGGCTTGTAGCTACCTTCACCTGCCGTTCCGTGGAGACTGCCATGCAGTCTCAGAGGGGCGGGCCTCCGCCAGCCTGCGCTGCAGTCTCCGGCATGCCACCCCTCCTGCCCGGTCGTTGCCGTCGCGCCGTATGGAGGGGCCGGACCACTCAGCCTGTCCGTTAAGTCTGAACCGGTGCTACTGCGCCGCGGTTCTCGTGGAGGTTACCCGGGGGACCTGTACTGACGAGTGCATACGGCGCCATCTCACACCTTTCCGGACAGGCTGTCCGCTCCTGCCCGGTCGTTGCCGTCGCGCCGTATGGAGGGGCCGGACCACTGTCCGGCCCGCCGTTGAAGCCGTTCGGTCGAGAGGTTTTGCGGCCTCCGCCAGCCTGCGCCGCAGTCTCCGGAAGCCCGACTTACGCGGCAGGTGGCACGAGGAAGCAGTGCGCTCGTCGCGGCCGTCATGCCAGCGGTATCTCCGTGACGGTGCGGAGGCCGGGCTCGGCGCGCGTGAGCGGCCTCAGCAGGTTCATGACCGTTCCGGCGGTGGCGGTGTCCCCATGGATGCCTCCCCGAATCACCGCGTGAACCGGCGGGCGGCCCTCGATGCGCACCTCATCACGGTCCTCCGACCCCAGTGACATGGTCAGCTGGAGCCGGACGTCACCCATGGTCACCGCCTGCGCCTGCCCGCAGACCTGGCCAGCCTCGACGTGGAAGTAGTCGGTGGCGATTGGCTCGTCGGCCACCACAGGATCGATGACCTCCTCGAACTCCTCCCACTGCCAGCCTAAGCAGTCCGCCAGCAGCGCCGCGCTCTCGGCCAGCCCCACGTGGCCGATCCTCCCCTCGGCGGCCTCTGCCCTGAACTGGTCGGGGGACATGCCTGAGCCGATCTTCGCCTGGAGCTGACGGCGACGCCGGCTGGCGTCCACGAAGCGGCCCGCCTGGACGGCCTCGACACTCTGACAGACCCGCGTAAGGATGAAGGGCAGCAAATCCAGCACGAAGCCCGGGTTGACACCCGCGCCCAGCAGCACGACGTCGTTCTCTGCGGCTGTGGCGTCGAGGCGGTCGGCGACGGTAGCCGCCCGCAGCCACGGGAAGACCAACTCCTCGCAGGTGGAGATGCAGTGCAGGCCCCCGGCAAGGGGGGCCTCAAGCTGCGCCTCGATCTGCTCCACGCGCGACCCCGTGCAGACCACCGCAACCGCCGCTTCGGCCTCCACCCCCTGCTGGATGGCCTCGTGCAGTTCGGCGCAGATGGTGACGTTGGGCAGGTCCTCCTCCTCGGCCACCACGCGCAGCGACCGACCTGCGATCTCCGGCGATATGTCCGCACAGGACACGGGCTCACAGGCACCTGTACGGGCGCCGGCTTTCAGGATCTCCAGGCCGATAGGGCCCAGGCCCACATGAACGGTCTTCAGCGGCTCGGTCATCATGCTCGCTTTCTCAGCCTCCCGGGCGCGGCGGGGTCGGCATCGATACTCGGCGGCGAGTGTATCACGAGCGTGGGTCGCGGGCAAGACGCGCGGTCGGCCACGGAGGACAGACCCGATGCCTCAAGGCCGCAGGCCGGCGGGCGGATATATGTACTGAGGCCCGGCCCACCGATCCCGCCGCCACGGGGTGACACCGCGATGCCGCCGACCGTCCTCCTGGCCGAGCACGATGAGGAGCGCGCCGCCATGCTTCAGCAGCGTCTGGCGGCTCTCGATCTGCGCGTGCAGCGCGCGAGGACCGGCGCAGAGGTCCTGGAGCTTCACGGCGAGATCGGTCCCGACCTGGTCGTGCTGAGCATAGATCTCCCAGACCTGCACGGGTTCGACGTCTGCCGCCGGATTCGGCGCGATAGCGACGTGCCCCTCATTGTGCTGGGCGACCGCGCCGCCGGCACGGACCGCGTGCTGGCCCTGGAGCTGGGTGCGGACGACTTCGTGACCCGTGGATGCCAGGGGGCGGAGCTCCAGGAGCGTGTGAGGGCCGCTCTTCGACGCGCCGAGGGCGTTCCCTCGCCGGAGCGCCAAGACCGGGTCCTTGACTTCGGCCACATCGTCATTGACCGCGATGCGCACACCCTGACCGTAGGCGACCGCGTGGAGCAGCTCACGCCCATGGAGATGGAGCTGATGTGGATGCTCGGCCGCCACGCCGGCAAGGCCATGGCGTCCGAGAAGCTCCTGCAGGACGTCTGGGGCTATCCTCCCGGCGTCAGGACGCGCACCCTCGACGTGCACATCGGCCGGCTGCGGAAGAAGCTGGGCGAAGACGGCCGTAACCCCAGGCACATCATCACGATCCGCTCCGTTGGCTACCGCTTCGATCCTCAGCCCGACGCTTGCCGTGAGGACGGCCTGGTCGCGTAGTCTCCTCCCATGCAGTCAGCGTAAAACCTCCCATCGCCGCAGGCGTCTACTGATACAAGGCCTGTCCGACGGTACGGCGATTGGGACCGTGCCAGGCGGGTGCGCCGTGCTCTCGGCGGGCAGGGCACGTCCAAAGGGGGCGATCCCCATGCAGCGTCTATCCCACGGCTTCACTCTCATCGAGTTGCTCGTGGTGATAGCGATCATCGTCCTGGCGGCCATTCTGTTCCCCGTGTTCGCCAGGGCGCGCGAGAAGGCCAGGACCATCTCCTGCACCTCGAACGTCCGCCAGATCACGATGGCCACGCTGATGTACGTTGAGGACTACGATGAGAGGTTCCCCTCTCGGGAGGCCAACTGGGGCCCGGGGCCCAGCCACCCTGAGTGGATCTGGTCCCAGCCGGGCGCCTGATGCGTAAAGGTCCTCCCCTACGTCAAGAACCGCCAGGTGTTCGTGTGCCCCAACGCCACTGCCGGCAACGACGGCTACATGAAGGCATACCAGCTCAGCTACGAGCACAACGACTACCTCGTACACCACCCATCAGGTATCCCGACCGTGGGGCCACATCCGGGACTGTCCCTGTCGATCCCTCCGGAGCCGTCGATCACCGTCGTCTGGTTCGACGGCATCCGGCCATGGTTCGACCTCGAGGAGCACTTCTGTGGGCACCCCGGACGCGACGGCAATGACTTCGACGCCGGCAACCTGGGATTCGTGGACGGCCACGCCAAGTTCTACAAAGCGAGACCCCTCCACGAGCAAGGGGTCGCCGTCCGCCAGCGTAACGCAACCCAGTACGAGCTGAAGAACTGGTAGGATGCACGTCACTATGACCTACGGCCGGTCGGGCCCTGCGCGCCACACACCTCCGTGCCAGCGGGCGCTCGTGCCACGATCAGGTCGATGGCAGGCCAGAGGGGCGCCTCAGCGTCTGGAGCTGGGCTGGCGGGAGCCGGGATGGTATTCTCCAGCCGGGCACGCGACGTGTGACCACTGGTAGTAGTGATCGCCGAAGCTGGTCGCCGGGACCGGCGGCGGGAAGTCCGTCATGCGGGCATGCAGGGCCTCCCCCACCTCATCTCGGACCTCCGTGGCCTTGTCTGGGGTGAGCGCCGGCACCATGGCGGTCGCCAGTAGTGCCGCCAGGGCAGCCACCAACGCCAGCGTCCGCCACACCTCTGCATGTACGCCCTGCTCGCCCATGCTCGCTCTCCCATGGTGCTGCCGTGGCGCCGGGGGTCGGTGTGTGTACTATCGGCAGTCGCACCGGGGAGTTGAGCGTCTGGCCCCAGCTCACACGCAAGCCCAACTCATCCGCGCCCTGCGGTCTCGTTCGACCCTCTCGCGATCTTGACTTGGCCCATGTGATGTCATACAATCCGCACAGCAGCGCGGGGGTGCCCCAGCCCTTGATAGGAGGACTTTTTGTGAGAGAAGATGCAAAAGGATTGATATTCATAGGCGACGGCATGGGCGGCCGGCCAATGGCAGCCATTGATGACCAAACCACCCTCGAGGCGTCGCAGACGCCGGCCATGGACCGCATCGCTCGCGAGGGGGCGTGCGGGCTGATGGACCCCATCGCGCCGGGCAAGGCCGCCGGCTCAGACACCGCTCATATGGCGATCCTCGGCTACGAGCCGCACCGCTACTACCGCGGCCGCGGTCCCTTCGAGGCCAAGGGGGTGGGGATCGATGTGGAGGTGGGCGACGTCGCCTTCCGCTGCAACTTCGCGACCGTCGAGGGCCGCACCGTCACTGACCGCCGCGCCGGACGCATCAAGGAGGGCACTGGCGCGCTCGCCGAGGCCATCCAGGAGGAGATCCCCAAGATTGAGGATGTCCGCGTCATCTTCGAGCCGTCGGTGGAGCACCGCGCCGCTTTGGTACTGCGCGGCCCGGGGCTCTCCCACGAGGTTACGGAGGTGGATCCGCACGACCCGGGTGTGGAGTACTTCGACTCCCACCCCGAGGAGGAGGTCGAGGACCGGGCGGGAGCGGAGAAGACGGCGCGTATCCTCAACGAGTTCGTCTCCCGCACTCACGAGATCCTGGAGGACCATCCTATCAACCAGAAGCGCCGCGAGGAGGGGAAGCTTCCGGCGAACATCGTGCTGCCGCGCGGCGCTGGAACCGCCGTGGACCTGGAGCCGCTAAGCAAGCGGTACGGCCTCTCGGCGGCGATGATCGTGGAGGTGGACCTGGTCCGCGGCCTGGGCGAGTATCTGCAGATGGACGTCATCCACGTGGACGGCGCCACCGGCGGCCAGGATACCGACGAGATGGCCATCGCCCAGGCTGTCGTGGACGCTCTGGGCGACCATGACTTCGTGCTGGCGAACATTAAGTGTCCTGACTTGGGCGGACACGACGGCGACTGCCGGGCCAAGATGGAGGCCATCGCCAAGGTGGATCGGGCCATCGGCCACGTGCTCGACCACGTGGACTGGGAGCGTACCACCATCATGATCACCGCGGACCACTGCACCCCCTGCAGCGTGCAGGATCACAGCGGCGATGCGGTGCCCATTGCGTTCTACGGTCACGGGACGCGACCTGATGATGTGGAGCGCTTCGGCGAGCGACCCTGCGGCAGGGGCATCATGGGGCGGCTTCGGGGCATGGAGATCATGGACGTGCTCACCAACATGATGGGGCGGGCGGAGAAGTTCGGGGCATGAGGCGCGCCCTCGCGGTGACGGCCGCCCTCCTCGTGGGGCTGCCCTCCGCGGCGGATGAGATCAGGCCAGGGCCGTCGCCGGAGGTGGCGGCCGAGAATGCCGATCGCGGACCGGAGATCCTTCGCATCCGGATCGTCAACAGGGCTGGAGGCTCGATCGCGATCAGCCGGGACGCGGGAGCCACGTGGCTGCGCGTGGGGTCGGTCACCGCGCCGGCAACCGCGGTGAACCCTGACGGCTACACCGCCAGCCGTTGGGCCCGCGATGCCTCGGTGGCGGCGGCGGCCGTCAATGCCATCCACGTCAAGGTCGCCAATCACCCACAGACAGGCCGCGGGATCGTCTTCTCCGTGATTCCTGCCGGAGGGCCCGTGGGCGCGGCCACCGGCCATGCCACCAGCGTCATCGCCACCGACATCCCCGGTGGCGACGCCCTTTTCGGCGGCGGACTGGGGCCCTATGTCAGCTCGCCCGTGCTGGTGGAGCGCGAGGGTGAGCTCGTCCGCCTCCCGGCCGACTACGTTCCGGCAGAGGGCGATGCTCTCGTCATTCGCGTCCTCGCGCCGCCGCAACGGGTGGCGTCGATCGAGTTCGATAACAGCTTCGGCGGTCTGATCCGGCTGCGCTACGTCGGCGGGGAGCAGAAGGTGATCGGGACTGTCTTGCGGCCGGTGCTGGGCGTCGGGCGGTTCGAAGGTACCCGCGACGCCGCGCCGGGCCGCATCCGGGCCAACCACCCGGGGGTGATCGACATCTCGACCTCACCGGCCGGCTTGGTTGGGGGCTTTCAGATCGTGCCGTCCGGGCACGCCGACAGCCCGGAGACGACCTACGTGCGCACCGGAACGCAGTGGATGGTGGTCGGGCCGGTGAGCGCTCTTGACCCCTCGTGGGAGGGTATCGCGCCGCTGTTCTCGGGATACATCAGGCCCAGCTACCGCCCGGATGACATCTGGGGCGGGCACGAGGACTGGATGCGGCGACTGCTCTCCCGGTGCCAGGTGCAGGCGCGCACCGCCGACGGCGAGTGGGGGCTGATGCCCCGCATCGCCATCGACCCGGAGGCGCCGGAGGATGGCGACACCACGGCTCGGGGGCGCGAAGGGCTGTGGCGCATTCACGGCAGCCTGCATCCGTACGATCCGCTGCCGAGCGCGGCCTACACGGCGCTGGAGGGCGTGACGGGTATCCGAATCTTGCTGCCGCGAGCCCAGTTCTGGCCGGGAGGCGGCGAGTGATGAGACAGGGGCGCACGGAGCGCCTGCTACGGTCGCGCTTTGGTCTGCTGGTGAGCCTGCCGCGCAATGACCCGACGCTGGCGCGGGCGGCCCTGGAGGCCGGCGCCGATGGCCTGAAGGTGCACATCGGACTGAGCCACTTCGCGTCCGGGCTCGACACCGGGAGCCTCGCGGAGGAGCAGGACGGCATCCGGCAGATCGTGGAGCTGGGGGCGCCGGTCGGGATAGTCCCCGGAGTCGGCGAGCAGATGGCGGGCCGCGAGGAGATGCGGCGGCTGGCCGAGATGGGCATTGACTTCTTCGATCTCTACGCCACGGATATGCCGGCCTGGATGCTGCGGATGGACGACTGCGCCATGTCGGTGATGGTGGCCTTCAGCGCGACGTGCCGGCCGTGGGCGCTGGTGGAGGAGGTGGGCGGCGCCAGCCGCCCGGAGCTCATCGAGGCCTCCATCATGCCGCATGAGGCCTACGGCGAGGCCCTGACGGCCGCCGACGTCTCGGAGTACGCCGCCATCGCCCGCCGCGCGACACAGCCGGTGATCGCACCGACCCAGAAGGCCATCCAGCCCGAGGAGGTCGGGGTGCTCATCGACTGCGGCCTGGCCGGAGTGCTGATCGGCGCCATCGTGACGGGAACTGAGCCCACGTCCTTGGCGAGGGCGACGGAGAGCTTCCGCGCAGCCATCGACGCACAGAGCTGATACGCCAGGAGGGACTTGCGTGTCGCTGAGACACCGGGCACATCGGGTGATCTACGTTCCGCTCGACGACCGGCCGTGCAACGCCAAGCTCCCGCGGCTGCTGGCGAGGATGGTCGATTTCGAGCTCATTATGCCGCCGATGGACCTGCTCGGTGGGCCCGGCCAGCCCTCCCAGCCCACCCGGATCGGCGAGTGGCTGCTCGAGCCGCGCGGCCGCATCGACGCCGCCGTCCTCTCCCTGGACATGCTGGCATACGGCGGGCTGGTGCCCTCCCGCACCATGGGCGTCTCAGCCGAGACGGCGCTGGGACGGCTCGACGTGCTCAGCCGGCTCCGCGAGCAGCTCGGCGAGGCCGCCATCTACGCCTTCAACGTCATCATGCGCCTGTCGATCACCGCCGACTCCCCCCAGACGAGTCACTACTGGGAGGCCATGCGCCGCTACTCAGAGCTGAGCTACCGGGTCCAGGACGGCGGCGAGAGCGAGCTGCAGCGGCAGCTCACGGAGCTTGAGAAGTCCATCCCCGCGGAGATCATCGACGACTACGAGGCGGCGCGCCGACGGAATCATCGCGTGAACGTGCGCGCCGTCGATGAGACCGCCGCCCACCACATCGACTTTCTCTCGCTGACCCAGGAGGACGCCGCGCAGTTCGGCCCGCACATTGACGAGCAGCAGCGTCTGGCCGACCGCATCGCCTCGCTGAACATCGAGGACCGCGTCATGATCTACCCCGGCACCGATGAGGCGGGCATGACGCTGCTGGCCCGGTTCATCCATCGCCACATGCTCAAGACCCCCACGGTCAGGGTCGTCTACTCGTCCGAGGAGGGCGCCGATCGTATCGCCACCTTCGAGGACCGGCCGGTGCGGGAGACCGTGCGGGCGCACGTGGCGGCGGCCGGGGCCCAGATGGCGAACGAGGAGGCCGACCCGGACCTGGTGCTGGCCGTCAGCACGCCGGCCGAGGGTCGCCGCGAGGACTATGAGCGCGGGCCGGGGCGGGACCGGCGCAGGCGTGAGATCCGCGGGCTGCTCCAGCGGGCATCCGAGCTTTCCCGGCGCCGACTTCTCGTGGCGGACGTGGCCTTCCCCAACGGCGCGGACGAGGACCTGCTAAGAGAGCTGCGGCACAGCGACCTGCAGCTTCACCGCCTGCTCTCCTTCGCGGCCTGGAACACGGCCGGCAACTCCATCGGCTCCGCCCTCGCCCACGGCACGCTGCGGCTGATCGCCCTGCAGGACAAGGGCGCCTTCGACCTGGCACAGCTTCTCGCCGACATCTCGCCCATGCGCTACCTGGAGCTGCTCAACTCGCTGATCGACTCCGAGCGGGCGCACGTGGAGCTGCTCTTCGGCCGCTTCGTGGACGACTGGCTCTACCAGTCGCGCGTGCGGCCGGAGGTGACCCGGAGGGTCGTGGACCTGCTGGAGGCGTCCGTCTTCGATCTGGCCTCAAGCTACCGCCAGACCGAGCGGATGGTGGCCCGGGAGCTCGGCGCGGCGGCCGGGGACCTTTGGAGCGACCACTTCCTGGCACAGGAGATGGTGCAGATCGGGGTGGAGCAGAGCCGTTCGGGGCTGGTGCTCGACGCGCTGGAGGAGACGCGCGTGCGGCTGCCCTGGCGGCGGCTGTTTGAGGTGGATCTGGACTTCAAGTTCGGTCTGGAGCTGGTGCCCGGCACCGAGTAGCCTGCAACACCGACGATCGTCC
>JBNGDZ010000071.1:0-13988 GCA_049975765.1 Armatimonadota bacterium | reverse complement strand
GTGATGATCTGAGTCAGGTGATACAGCGGCTGACCGCCCAGGATCTCCTCGCGGAGGCAGTTGCGGGAGATGACGACCGTCGCGGACTCGCCGCGAAGGTCGGCGTGGACGCGCTCAGGTGGCGGCCCCAGGCCGCCGCGCGAGGTCTCGCCCTGCACCGCGCGCACGTCCTCGCCGGTCTCGAAGGAGATGGGCGTGGTATACAGCGCGATGAGCCAGATGTGCTCCGTCTCTCCGACCGTCAACGGGCCGAGTCGCCCTGTGTGGTCAACGCGCACCGAGAAGGCGTCCGTGCCCAGGGCGACGCTGTCCGGACTCTCATCCAGCACTCGCACGGCCTCTGCCGGCGCCGGCGAGGCAGCGGCGCACAGGAGCAGTCCGAGGGCGGCTGCTGACATGGCTGTGGCGCCGCTATCCATCATCTCGCTCCCAGATCATCCTACGCCCCGCGTGTCTCACCGTCAAGCACAGCTCGCGGAGGGCTCAGGGAAAGACGCGGTGGCCGACCTTGCCGAGCAGTGCGTCGATGATCAGCCACAGGCCGGCGGTGGTGTACTCCCCCAGGACCAGTCCCAGGAAGGGCACCTGCAGGCCGCGGTAGAGCTGGACTGAGCCGTAGCGTGTCACCATGGCCTTCGCGACCCAGCCGACGAAGAACGGGAACCACATGCGGGAAGCCTCGAAGCCGGTGCCCACCACGTAGGCGATGGGATGCAGCGGGAACCACAGGAAGAGCTGGCGGGCGCGGATGAGCAGCGCGCAGAGCCCCGCACCCACACCGAGGGCTATGAGCCGGTTCGCCTCCACCCCGGTGGCGTTGATGAGCATGCTCTTGAGGCGCTCGGCATTGCCGCGCGGCCCGCTGATGAAGAACCACGGGTGCATCGCCAGCGCTCCCTTGGAGTAGGCCACCTCCAGGGAGGCCCAGTATGAGATGAGCACGGCGGCGCCCACCGCCACCGCCAGCGCGTAGTACATGTGCCGGCGGTTGATCCGGGCCTCATCGGCGATCTTCAGCCCGTGGAGGATCTGCGGCATGAGAAAGCTCTTGAGGTCGTACATGAAGACGTATTCGGTGAAGTTGAGGATGGTCAGGTCCGCGGCCGCGAACTGCGACGAGCCCGCCAGGCCCGTGAGCAGCACGCTGGGCCGCATCTGGACGGCCTTGGCGAAGAGGATGCCGCTCTCCACCACCAGCCTGGCCATGCCCCAGCAGATCGCGAGGAAGATGACGTAGGTGAGCGCGGCGACCAGGACCGACATCCCCGCCATGTTCAGCCAGGCCACGACGATCCCGCCGGCGACGAGCAGCCCCCAGAAGGCCACCGGCGGCGCCATGGCCTCGGCCCGCTCGTCCCCTGAGAGGGCCCGATGCTTGACGACGGCCTCCCACATCTCGCTGAGATGGCCGCGGGCGACCCATAGCCCGTAAACCACGTACATCAGGAAGGCGCCCTGGTACTGGTTCTCCTCGACTCGCGCCAGCGTGGGGCGGCGGCCGATGGCATCGAAGGCGACGTGCTGCAGTCGCCCCAGCCACCAGAACACCCACAGCGACAGCGAGATCTCGGTGGTGAGAAAGAACGCGAAGCCGATGACCGAGAAGTGCACGTAGATGGGCGACTGCAGGTAGCGCCAGGGGCGGCCGGTCACGCCCGAGAGGAAGCTAATGCCCTGGAGCTTGAACAGGGGAATGCCGGGGAGATAGGCGTGCAGCGCGTTGAGGTTGTGAACCAGGAACGGGATCGCGAACCCGATCCACAGCAGCTTGTTCTGAAAGAACGGGACGGCGGAGATGTCGTGCCGCTGCGGCATGATCATCTCCAGGGGAAGCTGCACGAGAGGGAAGATCAGGTTCTCCCGCGCCACCCACTGCCTCCGGACGATGGCACCCAGACAGAACATGGCCAGGTAGAGGCCGAAGGTCAGGATGCTCCAGGCCACCAGCGGCGTAGCCCACTGCCCCCAGGGGATGTCCATCCCCGGCGGCGCGCCATCGTAGAACCAGCGCACGGCGGTGCTGTCGGCCCCCGGTGCTATCCACGGGGGCAGGTAGCCGAAGAAGGTCTCCTCCCACTGGTTCTCGACGGAGGCCATATAGAAGGGCGCGGTGGTGACCGGGAACAGATACAGCGCCAGTCCGAAGGTGGGTATGCCCGCCGCAACCAGCATCATGGCGGTGACGATCAGGTTGTCCTGCTGCGTGAGAGCCCAGCGATGCGTGAGGCGCGCACTCAGCCAGCTCACCGGCAGGACCACCACGACCAGCAGGAAGATCGGTCCCACCGGGAAGTGACATCCGCCCAGCTCCGAGGCGTGCATGAAGCCGGTGGTGTAGGGGATCGCGACACAGAGGATCGCCACGCAGACGAGGCCCAGCACGAGAGCGCGCGCCGTCAGTGGGGCGCTCCTCGTGGCGGCATCAGCCTCGGTCCTCGGCGCCGTCTGCTGGGCGGACACCCGGAGAACCACCTCGTATGGGTCATCAACTGCCAGCCACCGGCTCTTAGCTACGAGCTGCACGCGACGGCAGCGCCGCAGCACGCAGGCGGGAGGCCAGCAATTCCCCGCCAGGTCCACCATCACCTTCCAGTCCAGCGAAGGCCTGTGCTATCGGCCGCATCCTGACACCACATGGGTGCCGCGGCAGGGAGAGGGGCCCGCCTGGAGAAGGGACTCCTGTCGCGCCGTCCCACCCGCGCATCTACTGGCGCCAAACCGGAGGAAGAGCCATGAAGCGCCTGTGTCTGGTGCTGGCCGTGATCGCCGCTGCGCCTACATGTGCAACCGCGGAGCTGCCACAGCCGGTTCGCGGCATCATCCCCACGCCTCAACAGATCGAGGCCGGAGAGGGGACCTTCACGCTCGTAGAGGAGGGGGAGGCGGTCGCGAGTCTCGTCCTGCCCGCCGAGCCGCCCGCGAAGGTCCGCCTGGCCGCCGAGCACCTCAGCCGGCGCGTCGCGGAGATGGCGGGCGTCGCCCTGCCGGTCATATCCGAGGCGCAGCCGCCCGACGGCCCGGCGCTGTGGCTGGGCGAGGCCGGCCTGCGGCTGGTGCAGCCGGCGTGGAATGAGGAGCTTACGCCGGCGCAGGCGGAGCAGGAGTACGCCATCGCGCCTCTCCCCGACGGTCGCGGATACGCCCTGGTCGGCCGCGAGCCGCTGGGCACCCTCTACGCCGCGATGACGGTCCTCGGCGCCGTGCAGGCCGAAGACGGCCGGGTGTGGATGCCGCACTTCTCCTGCCACGACTGGCCAGACATTCCATATCGCTGGGTGGGGGGCTTCCCGAGCTTCGAGACCGTCGAAGATCGCATCGAGTGGTGCATGGAGCACAAGATCAACGTCATCAACTCGCCCGGGTTCTACCGCCGCACGATGGAGGATACCGAAACGCAACTCGCGCAGAATCGCCTCGCACGGGAGCACGGCGTCCGATCGCTGAACCTGCTGTTCGGCAACCTGGGACTGCTCAACCGCCGCGGCTATCCCGACGGCGAGACCTACGAGTGCCTCGACGAAGGTGCGCCCAGCACGCGCGGCTGGTGCGTGACGAATGAGGAGATGCTGGCCGAGAAGCAGCGCATCCTGCGGGAGTTCGTTGAAGCCACCGAGCCGGGCGTGCTCTACATTCACTTCGTGGATGAGGACGACATCGGCGACGCCACGGAGATCTGGCTCAACCGCTGCGACGACTGCCGCGAGGCCTATCCCAACGACCTCGTGGAGGCCGAGGACGGCAAGGCCGGCGCCCAGGCCCGGGTCTACGACCTGATGTGCGACGCCATCTTCTCGGTCAGCAATCCCCAGTCGGGCTACGACGCCGCCCGCGACTGCCTGATCATCTTCGTCAGCGCGCCCTATACGCTGTGGAGCGAGGGCGACGCCGCCTGGGACCGGGAGGTCACCTACCACTGCACCGTCAGCCGGCTGATGCAGCACGTGGACAACGTGCACTTCTGCATCCGGGAGAACGGCCTGCGGCGCGATAACGACAGGAAGCGGTGCCTGGAGCTGGCCGAGGCCCTCGGAGAGCGGGGCAGCGGGCATCAGGTGATGATGTACTTCCGCGGCGGGGACTCCCGCGACACCACCATCGGCTGGCCCCGGCGGATACGGGTGGGTTGGCCGATGCTCGCGACGCCGGCGATGACCGCCTCCTTCGAGGGCGCGGGCTCGATCCTGCAGGCGGGCAGCGCCCCCGCCCTGCTGGAGAACGAGTACTCCTGGAACCTCCACGATGACGGCTTCTACTACGATCCCGCCACGCAGCAGCAGTGGCAGGAGACCTATCTGGGGCTGGCCGGCGGATCGATGCGGCCGGAAGAGATCTTCGGTGACGAGGGCTTCCTGGGTCGTATGCTCGCCGAGATCTACGGCTCCGGCGCCGCCTCGCACCTGGGTGTGCTCTACCGGCCGGAGCCGGTCGAGGAGGCCCACGGCGCAGTCCTGCCGCCCGCCTCCTGGAGCGGCTGGCTGGTACTGGCGCGCCAGCCATGGTTCGGCACCATGAGCCCCGACCGGCTGCGACAGTTCCGCACGCTGTTCGAGGCGTGGCGGGGCGTCAACGACCAGGCCATTGCCGCGGTGCGGGCCGCCCTGGAGGCCCCCGACCTGGCCGAGCGCCACCGCGAAGCGCTGGAGAGAAGGCTGACGGGCCTGCAGGTGGGGGCGGCACTGCAGGACGCGGCGGCGCAGGCGTCGGAGGCGTGGGCGCTGGTGATGGATGGCGATGAGGGGGCCTCCGAGGCTGAGATGCAGGCGGCGCGAGACGATTGTGCCGAGGCGCGGGAGCACGCCGCTTCGCTGGAGGATCAGGCGGCCGAGGTCGAGGCGCAGCAGGAGGCCCTGGATGGCCACTACCGTGCACTGCTGCGCAGCTCGGAGCAGATCCGGGAGGCCTGGCGGCGGCTGGAACAGGCCCGCGCGAGCGCCGCCGAGGATCGCGCCGCGCTGCAGGAGGAGCTGGCGCAGGAGTCGGCTGCCGATCCCGCGCGCCTCGAAGGCAGGACGGTGGTCCTGTTCGGCGGTGGTGCGGGAAGCTCGCTGGTGGAGCTGTTCGGGGCACAGGGCGCCGAGGTCGTCCCGATGCCCGCCGCGGCCGATCTCCCCGAGGAGGCCCTCGCCGCCGACCTGATCGTGCTGATGGTGCGGTCGCTGTCGGACGGTGGCCTGGCGCAATTGCAGGATTACATCGAGGCTGGCGGCGCCGTCCTCCTCGGCGGCGCGACGCCCTTCTACCTGGTGGGCAACGATGTGGACCTGTCACAGATCGCGCTGTGGCTGGGCGCCGAGCGGTACGGCAACTACGGTGGGCCGGTCGAGAGCGCGTTCGACAACGCCATCACGCGCGGCCTCGAGATGGATGAGTCCGTGGAGCCGGCCAGGAGCGCAGCGTGTCTGGGCGGGCCGCTGGGGGCCGCGCCGCTACTGACCGCGGAGGGGCATGCGGGTGTCATCTCGGCGCTGGCCCATCGCTTCGGCGACGGCCGCGTCGGCTACCTGTGGACGCTTGACACAGGTGACGACCTGCAGGGCCCCAGGGCGCAGCTTCTGCTGCGCATGGCGGCGTGGCTGGTAGGGGAGCACTAACGGTCTGAGGAACCCGTCGGCTGTGTCGCAGTCGGCGGCGGCGCCGCAGCCGCCGGAAGGCGAACTCGGTTTCGTTCTCGAATACCTTACTTGAAACCGATGCAGCCCCTATGACGCGCACGAGCATCATCTGCGAGGGAGAGATTGCTGTGGGCGCTAACGTGACGTACTTCGAGGCCCCCGGGAAGTCCAACACCGAGGAGACGCTGCGACTGGCGATCGAGGCCGCACAGGAGAAGGGCCTCTCCCGGATCGTGGTGGCCTCCACGACCGGCGCGACGGCGCGGAGGGCCGCCGAGATGGTCGAGGGCACCGACATCACGCTGGTCATCGTCCCCCATCAGTTCGGGTGGAAGGACGAGCCGGAGTTTGACCTCGACCTGGTTCCGGAGCTCGAGGGGCAGGGGCATGTCTTCTACGCCGCCACCATGCCCTTCCACACCGGCGACTTCTACGGGAACGAGGCCGGCACGGCCATGGCGAACATCCTGCGCGTTTTCGGCCAGGGGACGAAGGTGTGCATCGAGATCGGCCTGATGGCGGCAGACGGCGGTCACGTGACGCAGGACGAGGAGTGCGTGCTGGTGGCCGGCACCGGCCGGGGCGCCGACACGGCCATGGTCGCCACAGCCGCGCCGACCATGAGGCTGGGCGAGTTCACCGTGCACGAGATCCTCTGCAGGCCGCTGGTGCGGTAGCCGGGCGCAGCGGCGGCTCCGCGACCACCTCCGCAGAGCAGACGGGGCGCCCGGATCGGGCGCCCCGTTGGTTACTCACCATCCGTGAGGCAGGCGTGCATCCTGCCGAGGCGTACCTACGCCTGGCCGGCCTTCTTAAGGAGCTGCTCCCACTTCCAGTCCACCCACTCCTGGACGGCTTTGCGCACCTGCTCGCCCTCCTCGGAGCGGAACAGGTGCCGGAAGCGCGCCTGCGGCTCCAGGAACTCCTCGATAGGCTTCTTCTCCTTGGGCGTGTAGGTGATGTTGTACTCGCCGTACTCCACCTCATACAGCGGCCAGACGCAGGTGTCGGCGGCGAGCTGCGAGATCTCCGGCGTCAGGGCACCCTCATGGCCCCAGCCCAGCGGGCAGGGGGTGAGGACGTTGATGAAAGCCGGGCCCTCGATCTCGAAGGCCTTCTCGGCCTTGCGGGTGATGTCGTTCCACCGGCCGGGGATGGTCTGCGCGGCGTAGGGGATGTCGTGCGCGACCATGATCTCGGTGAGGTCCTTGCGGTTCTGCTGCTTGCCGGGAATGACCTCACCGGCCGGGCTGGTGGTGGTGTGCGCGCCCTTGAGCGTGGCCGAGGACCGCTGCACGCCGGTATTCATGTAGGCCTCGTTGTTGAGGCACACATACAGGAAGTCGTGGCCGCGCTCCACCGCTCCCGACAGCGACTGCAGGCCGATGTCATACGTCCCGCCGTCGCCCCCGAAGGCCACGAACTTGTACTCGGCGTCCGGATCGATCTTCCCCTGCTTCTTCAGCGACTGGTACATGGCCTCAAGCCCCGAGGCCGCCGCGGCGGCGTTCTCGAAGGCGATATGCAGCCACGGGATGTTCCAGGCGCTGTAGGGGAAGATGGTCGTGGAGACCTCCAGGCACCCCGTGGCGTTGGTGGCCAGCACCGGGTGCTCGGTGGACATTAGGATCTGGCGGGCCACGATCGGCTCACCGCAGCCCGGGCAGAGCCGATGGCCGCCGGTGAGGCGCACCTCTCGATGTGACAGTTCCTTAAGACTGGGCATTGCTCTCCTCCTACTCCCGCAGGCCCAGGAAGCTGACGGGCTCGGCCGGCTGACCCGCGTCGGCGACCTGCTCCAGATCGCCAAAGACGCTGCGCAGGTCCTCGGGCAGGATCTCGCGGCCGCCCAGACCGTAGATGTAGTTGTTGGTGGGGATCTGCGTACCGTAGCTGTACAGCGCGGACGTGATCTCATGATACAGCGGACCGGCGTGGGCGCCAAAGGAGGCGGCCCGGTCGAGCACCGCGACGGCGGAGGCCCCATCCAGCGCGGCCGCGACCTCCTCGGCGGGGAAGGGCCGGAAGGCTCGCATCTTCAGCATGCCCGCCTTCACGCCCTCCTCACGAAGGCGCCGGACCACGTCGCGCAGCGTGCCGCAGGTGGAGCCCATGGCGACCGTTATTAGCTCGGCGTCGTCGGTCATGTACTCCTCCAGCAGACCGTACTCCCGGCCGAAGGCCTCCCCGAAGCGCCGGCCCTCATCGATGATGGCCTGCTTGGCGTGCGGGTAGGCCTCCATCTGGCTGCGCTTGTGCTCGAAGTAGAAGTCATACAGGTCCAGCGGCCCGTACGTCCGCGGATTGTCGATGTCCAGCATGGGGATGTCCGGCTCGTAGGGGCCGATCCACTCGCGCACGGCCTCGTCATGCTCGACCCGGAGCAGCTCGTACGAGTGCGAGAGCAAGAAGCCGTCCAGGCAGCTCATCACCGGCAGCCGCACGTCCATGTTCTCGCCGATGCAGACGGCCTGGATGAGGTTGTCGTAGGCCTCCTGCACGTCCTCAGCATAGATCTGCACCCAGCCGGCGTCGCGCGCGCCCATGGTGTCGGAGTGGTCACAGTGGATGTTGATGTTGCCTGACAGGGCGCGGTTGACGACCGTCAGGATCACGGGCTGGCGGAGCGAGGAGACGATGTAGAGGATCTCCCACATCAGCGCCAGGCCGTTGGCGGAGGTGGCGTTCATCACCCGGCCGCCCCCCACCGCCGCCGCCAGGCAGGCGCTCATGGCGGAGTGCTCGGACTCCACGGCCACGAAGTTCGTATCCACCTTGCCGTCGGCGACGAACTGCGCGAAGGTCTGCACGATCTCGGTGGACGGGGTGATCGGGTATGCCGCCACCACGTCGGGGTTGATCTGGCGCATGGCCTCCGCGACGGCCTCATTGCCCTCCAGCGCAACCTTGCCCTTCACCTCGGCCTTCTGTTCAAGCGTCGCGTTATCTCCCATTCTCAGTCCTCCTCCGACTGGCCGGGCTCATCGGGCTGGAACTCCCCGCCTGGGGCCATCTCGATGCAGTCCTTGGGGCAGACTGCAGCGCAGATCCCGCAGCCCTTGCAGTGATCGGCGCTGAATGGTTGCCCGATCACGGACTCGTTCTTGACGATCACTGCCTCGTCCGGGCAGTAGATCCAGCAGAACAGGCAGTCGATGCAGCACTCGTCGTCCCGGACCGGATGCTCGTTGCGCCAGCCGCCCACCGAGTACTCCTGGGCATTGCCCGCCTGGGGGATGATGCCGGCGCGCGCCATCTCGTGCCACTTGGCGTCGGGCGGGTAGTGGCTCATGTGTGGACCTCCTCGTGAGCGCGGTCGAGAGCCGCGTAGTTGGACTCGATGGCGGCCTTCGACAGCTTGCCGCCGAGCCGATCATCGACGGCGTGCTTGAGGGCCTCTACGCTTGGTGTCCCGACGGCCTTGGCCATGGCGCCAAGCATGGGGGTGTTGGGGATCGGTCGGCCGATGGTGTCCATCGCCACCTGCGTGGCGTCCACCACGTAGACCTGCACGTTGGGGTTGGCGATCTGCTCTCGCACCTCGTCGGCGCTCATGTCGGTGTTAACGATCAGGATCCCGTCGTCCTCCATCCCGTCGGTGACGTTCTCGGTGCCCAGCAGCGTGTCATCGAGAACGATGACTATGTCGGGGCTCTTGACGCTGGAGCGCAGCCGGATGGGCTCGTCGGAGATGCGCACGTAGGAGCGCATCGGCGCCCCGCGCCGCTCGGCGCCGTACTCCGGGAAGGCGTTGATCTTCCAGCCCTCCTCGGCGGCGGCCACGGCCAGGATGTAGCCGGCGGTCTTCGCGCCCTGCCCGCCCCGGCCATGGAAGCGGACCTCTGTCAATTGTGCCATGAACTACCCTCCTTGATCTTCGCGAGACTACAGCCAGTGGCTGATTGCTTTGTGGTCTGCGGTCACCAGCGGCGTCCCCCGCGGCGCCGCCGCACGCCTTACTGGGTCATCTCGGTGCGGCCGCGCAGCGCCCGCGCCACCGTCACCTGGTCGGCGTAGTCGAGGTCCGCGCCCACCGGCAGGCCCAGCGCCAGCCGTGTAACGCGGACCCCCTCCATCTCGCCGAGCGCCTCCCGCAAAAACTCCGCGGTCGCATCCCCCTCCACCGTGGGCGGCGTCGCCAGAATGACCTCCCTCACCCCCAGCCGCTCCACGCGCTCAAGCAGCTCCGAGATGCGCAGCTCGCCGGGACCTACGCCTTCGACGGGGGAGAGGACTCCGTCCAGGACGTGGTAGAGGCCCTTGTACTCGCCAGACCGTTCCACGGCCATGAGGTCCTTGGCATCGGCAACGACGCAGATGC
Source organism: Armatimonadota bacterium (assembly GCA_049975765.1). Lineage (GTDB taxonomy): Bacteria > Armatimonadota > Zipacnadia > Zipacnadales > UBA5352 > JAYENL01. Next base: position 4,055 of record JBNGDZ010000071.1, on the reverse strand, counting down.
TCGTGGGCTCCCGGTCCTCGTCCATGCACACCGGACAGCGGGCCTGCATCGACCAGTTCCCGCATTCCTCGCAGCGGCGAATGCGCCGGTGCAGCTCCGCCACCGCCTGCGCCAGCCGCCCGGCGCGCTCGGGCCCCGCGGCCAGCAGATGAAACGCCAGCCGCTGGGCGCTCTTGGGGCCGATGCCGGGGAGCGTCTCGAGCTGCTCTATCAACTCCCGGATTGGCTCGGCATAGCTCAGCATTCAAGGCTTCCTTGTGACTTTCCCCCTGAAGCCGCCGCCATTGCGCCGCAGTGACTCCCGGATGTGGGCAGTCTACAGGATCTCAGGCAGGTCCATCCCCATCCCCGCCAGCGGCAGGGCATCCATCAGCTTCCTGCGCTTGAGCTCGGAGGCCTTGCGCAAGGCTTGCCTCACTCCGGCGCAGACCAGGTCCTGGAGGAGCTCGCAGTCGCCCTCGCTGAGCACCTGGGGGTCGATTCCCACATCGAGGACCTCACCGAGGCCGGTGACGGTGACCTTCACCGCCCCGCCCCCGGCGCTGCCCACGACCTCGGTGGCGCGCAGCTCGTCGGCGGCCTCCGCCATCTGCTGCTGCACGCCCTCAAGCTGGCTCTCTATCATCTTCTGGAACGGATTCAGCATCGTGGTCGGGTCTCCCTCGCCCCGGCATCAGCCCGGGGCCTATTCCTCAGAGCGGGCCTGCCCACCTCGCCGGGCCCTGTCAGCCTCTCGGCGTGTCCACCTCTCCGTCGAAGTTAAGCTTCAGCGCCTCCACCATGCGCTCCTGCTGCTCGGCGGCGGCCACGTCCTCCCCCGCACCGGGGCAGGTGCACCGGACGCGCAGCTCCCGTCCGAAGATGGCCTCAAGCGCGGCCTCGATGAGGCGCCGGTGCGACCGCTCAGTCTGAAGGCACTCCCACGCACGATCGTCGGGGAAGGTCAGCGTGACGGTGTGGGCCTCAAGCTCCGTGGGCCTGGCGTCCGCGATCACGGCCAGCACCGCCGTGTGCTCGTCCGCGCGGAGCTGCTGACCGACCCGCTGCCAGTGCTCCTGGATCACCTCCAGGGCCGTCTCGCCCTCGGGCAGCTCCACCGGCTGCGGCGGCTCCGGAGGCTCCAGCGCGGTCCCTTCCTCGGCAGCCGGCCCTTCCCGGGCAACCTCCGCGGCGGGAGCCGCCTCAGGCTGCTCTGCCTCCGGCGGCTTATGTGCAGGCGGCTCAACGGCTGGTTTCTCGCTCTCCCGCGCCTCCGATGCGCCCGGCTTCTGGGCCGGCTCGGCAGGCGCGGCGGCCGCCAGATTCGCCAGCGTCACCTCCAGCAGCAGTGACTGCTGGCTGGTCTCGCGGAGGCGCCGCGAGGCCTCAGCCAGCGTTTCGATGGTCTCGGCGAGGCGGCGGGGGCCCATGGCCTGAGCCTGGGCCTGCATCCGATCCTGCCCGGCTGCCGGCGTCTGCATCCACGCCGGCGGCGTGACCCCCAGCGACAGCCGCAGCAGGTCGCGGAAGTACGCTCCCAGGTCCTCCATGAGCTGGCTGATGTCCTTGCCGGAGGCGACCACGTCGTCCACGGCCGTAAAGACGCCCTCGACGTCGCCGCCGGCCACGGCCTCGCCCAGCGACGCAAGCAGCTCCGCGTCGGTCACGCCCAGCATGGCGTTCACCAGCTCCACGCTGACCTCTCCGCGGCCGTAGGCGATGACCTGGTCGAGGATGCTCTCAGCGTCGCGCATGGCCCCGCTGGCGGCCCGGGCGATCGCCCCCAGCGCGGCCTCATCCACCTCGACGCCCTCGCTGTCGGCGATCTCCCGCAGAGCCTCGACGATCTCGGCGGTGGGGATAGGGCGGAACTCGAAGCTCTGACAGCGCGAGCGGATGGTGGGGAGGATCTTGTGCGGCTCGGTGGTACACAGCACGAAGTAGGCGTGCTCGGGCGGCTCCTCGAGGGTCTTGAGCAGCGCGTTGGATGCCGCGTCGGTGAGCTGATGCGCCTCGTCGAGGATGTAGAACTTGTAGCGGGCCTGCGTGGGGGCGTACGCGATCTTCTCGCGCAGCTCGCGGATGTCGTCGATGCCGCGATGGCTCGCCGCGTCGATCTCGATCACATCCATCGCCCGGCCGGAGCCGATGGCCTGACAGATGGCGCACTCGCAGCAGGGAGTGGGCGTGGGGCCCTGCTCACAGCAGAGGGCCTTCGCCAGCACCCGGGCCGTGGACGTCTTGCCCGTGCCGCGAGGGCCGGCGAAGAGGTAGCCGTGGGCCACGCGCCCCTCCGCGACGGCGTTCTTGAGCGTGGTGGCGACGTGGTCCTGTCCGACGATATCGTCGAATGTCTGCGGTCTGTACTTGAGCGCGAAGGTCTCGTACGCCATGAAGGCCCTTCCGTTCCGGGCTGGATCGCGACAGCGCTCGGGCCCGCCCGCAATGGCTGCCCGTAGATCACGCACGCGTACCCCTCCGGCTCCTGGCCGGAGCGGCACGTGCTAGTGAACTCGTGAGGGTCGGCCGCTGCTTCCCAGCCCCGCCCTCACGAGGATCTTTCGTGATAAGCCGGTTGTGCACCTGCCGTCGACAACACCGCCCGACCGTTACCCTCGTAGCCAGCTCCGGCCAGGTGATCTGCGGCACAGGCGACATGCTGCCTACCGCTGCTCCCTTCCGGGCCTGACGGGGTTCAGCAGCCGTCTCCTTGCGCAGGACCCAACCTTCATCACCGCTTGCGAGGGTCAGACGCCAAGCGACGAGGCCTCGGGCGGGGATTCGGCCCCACTATGGCGGATTGTGGGTGCAGGGTACCGCCAGTCCCCCGCCTAGCACAACCGGCAAAACGGCAGATAGCGGCAGCTACAAGCCGCAAGCGACAAGCTTCAAGGTAACGGGAGCGACGAGCTACGGGCGACGAGCTAACGCCCACAGACGGCCAGACAGCGGCAGAGACCGCCAACGCCACCTCTGCACGCCCCACCCGCCACGCAGGTCGGGCTTGCGGCCCGACAACGACCGGGCCGGGCAGTAGCCCCGCCCTTCGAAACGGAACGGAAGGCAAACGCAGATGACGGCACACAACCATGGCGCGTAACACGCGACCGCAGAGACGACCAACGCACCGAGCGACTGCTCGCCGCACGACATTCGCCTACAGCGTCCATGTCTGTGACCTCCGTGCAGCGTATCGCCACCGCGGCGGATCTGGCCTCGCAGCGCGAGCGCTCCTCCATGGGCAGGCACCCGCTCAGCTCATAGGCCGATAGTGCAGGTCGTGTGTCTTGGGCCAGGCCGCGAGCTTCTCGAAGGCCGGGACGATCCCTTGTCCCCCTCGTGTCGGGATCTGCTGCATGTACAGGTTGTCGGGCTGGAAGCCCGACCTCCGCGGAAGGTCGCACGCCGGCAGCAGGTCCCTGCCGTCTCTCTCGTTATCTCCCGTTCTCCCGTTTGGCGGAGAGGGTGGGATTCGAACCCACGAGACCCGCAAGGGTCTACCCGCTCTCCAGGCGAGCACCTTCGGCCACTCGGTCACCTCTCCGCCCGGTGCTGCCGTGACGTGTAGGGCGCCGTTCGGCGCGACGGATCGCACTGTCAATGTCCGCCGCAGTCATCTCCATTGACGGCCCACGCCGCGACGCTGTCTGGTTCTCTGCGCGCTCGTCTGCCGTTTCTGATGTAGTCCGGCGTTCTCTGCCGTTTCGTTTGGACGGGCGGGTTCCCGGCCCGCCCGATTGTTATCTCGTCGCTTGCGTTGGCCTGCGGCTTGTACCTGCCGTCCGCAGTTCGCTTGGAGCTTGTCGCTTGCAGCTTGTAGCTGCCGTCATCTGCCGTTCTGGCGGTGAGGGTGGGATTCGAACCCACGAGACCCGCGAGGGCCTACTCGCTTTCGAGGCGAGCGCAATCAGCCAGGCTCTGCCACCTCACCGCCTGCACTGCCGGTCCGCCGGACCGCGGCGGTCCGTACCTGGAAGGAGCTGCCCATCGCCGCTTCCGGTGGTCTCCTGCTGGCGCCCCCGGCCCGAGTCGAACGGGCGACCTTCAACTTAGGAGGTTGCTGCTCTATCCACCTG
>JBNGDZ010000070.1:3343-14045 GCA_049975765.1 Armatimonadota bacterium | reverse complement strand
GGGTGGGCTATCACGCGGTGGACCTCAGCGAGGTGGCGAACCGCGGCCTGCGGGACGAGGTGCCCGGCGACGGCGAGGGCGGGTGGACCGACGAGGGCGAGAACGACATGCGCTTCCTGCCGCCGGGCGAGTGGCGCATCAACGGCGTGCCCTTCCGAATCATCGACCCCGAGGAGAATGGCGGACGGGCGTGCGTGGTCCTGAGGGGTGGAGTACAGCCGGATCCGCCCTTCCCGGAGCGCGTGAGCATCCCGGTGCGCGAGCGCCTCAGCAAGCTGCACTTCCTGCACACGGTCACGTGGGGCCAGCGTAGCGGGGAGGTCTTCCGGTACATCCTGCACTACACGGACGGCGTCACGGAGGAGGTGCCGGTCGTGCAGGGCCGCAGCGTGGCCAACTGGTGGTGGCTGGGTGAGCTGCCGGAGGCGAAGCTGGCCTGGGAGGGCCCCAACCCCGCGCACGAGAGGGTGCGAATCTGGCAGATAGAGCACGAGATCACACATCCGGCGGGCGCGCAGGCCGTGCTTGATCGCATCGAGATCGCCAGCACCGCCGGGCGGCCGATCCCCGTAGTCCTGGCGATCACCGGCGCGTACTCCAACTGAGGGGCCCGGGACGATGGTGGCAGGCGCTGCGAGCTGCCGGCGGCCAGCCATCAGCGACGGCCGAGGGGGCGGTTGCTCAGCCGTCTGGAGCGACCGGTGTCCGTCCCGGCCCGGTCGTTCGCCCTTGCCGTGAAGGCCTCCCCCGATCCACGCGGAGGCGCGGCGGGCCGGACGGTGGTCCGGTCGCTGTCATGACGTCCTGCGGCGCTGGCTTTGCCGTAACGGAGCGGGCGGGCAGCGCCGCCCGGCGGGCGTCTGTCGTGGGCGTGACCGCCGCTGGGGGGCCGTTTGACAGCGCGCCGTACACGGCGCATAATCGCGGGCGCGAACCGAACGAGCGGAATGAGGGCGGCGACCGAAGAGATGCGCCGGCTGAGCGCGCTGTGTGCGGTGGCGTGTGTGCTCCTGGCGGGCCTATCGTGCCGGGAGAGCCCTGAGGAGGAGCGGCCCGGCGCCCTCTCGGAACCCACCGTCTCGGCCTTCGTGAGCATCCCCCCGCAGGCCTACTTCGTGGAGCGCGTGGGTGGGATCCACGTGCAGGTAAAGGTGCTCGTAGGACCAGGGCACTCGCCGGCGACCTACGAGCCCTCGCCATCCCAGATGTCAGCTCTGGACGACGCGGACGTCTACTTCCGCATCGGCGTGCCCTTCGAGGAGGCCCTCGTGGAGCGCATCCAAGCGTCGATGCCGGACCTTCGCATCGTGGACACCAGGCGGGGCATCGAGCTGCGCCCCATGGAGGCTGATAACGCCCATGCGGGCGAAGGCCGCAAGGACCCGCACACCTGGCTCGACCCCGACCTGGCGAAGGTGCAGGCCCGCACCATCTGCGAGGAGCTGCAGGACCTTGACCCCCAGCACGCGGACGAATACGAGCGCAACCTCGATGGCCTCATCGCCGACCTCGATGCGCTGGATGACGAGATCGCACGAGCCCTGGCGCCATTTCGGGGGAGCGAGATACTGGTGTTCCACCCGGCCTACGGCTACTTCGCCGACGCCTACGGGCTGAAGCAGGTAGCCATCGAGATGGAGGGCAAGCGCCCCACCCCCAGGCAGCTTGAGGCGATCATCGAAGACGCACAGCGGCGGGACATCCGCGCCATCTTCGTGCAGCCACAGTTCTCCACCGCCAGTGCAGAGGCTATCGCCCGCGAGATCGACGCCGTGGTCGTGCCGCTGGACCCTCTGGCGCGCGACTATCTCGCGAACCTCAGGGAGATGGCGGAGCGCATCCGTGAGACGCTGCCGGGCGCTCTGAACGAGTGAGCCTCGGCGGTCGAGGCGCAGGTGCCCCTGCTACTGATTCCGCTCGAACAGCTCCGCGGGGGCCGCGAGATGCGCCTGGATGGACTGCTGCACGACGGGACTCGCGGCCGATGGGGGCAGGCTCAGCTCCGCGATCACGCTCTGCAGCACCTCTCGGGGATCTGTTAAGGACGCTGCGCCCCGATGCGCCGCATCGTGCACGCGGCGCACAAGCTGCAGACCCGCGTTGATGGCCGCCCCTGCGTCTGCGCCACGGCGCGGTTCGTCCCACGCCGAGAGCAGCAGCCGCAGATCATCGAGCCCCCGCAGTATCTCTAGCGATCGGACGAGAGCCGGGATGTCCTCGTAGACCGGCGGCGCGCCTGGTGTGGGCACGGCGTCCCCGGCGAACAGCGCCCCATCCTGTGGATCGAAGAGGGCGATATGCCCGCGCCCGTGGCCCGGAGTCTCGATGACCTTCAGCACGCCCCCGCCCGGAAGCTCCAGGCTCTCGCCCCCGCGAAGCTGCACGTCCACGGTCACGGGGCCCTCCACGATGCGGTTGAAGTCGGGGATGGGGCGCTCGCGAAGCTGTCGCTGCACGTCCTCGACCCAGGCCACGGCGTCCCGGTGGGCCGCGATCCGACAGCCGGTGCGCTCCCTCAGGGAGCGTGCGCCGCCGATGTGATCCGGGTGAGCGTGCGTCAGGACCAGCAGATCGATCTCGCTCAGGTCGCGGCCGATCCGGTCGAGGCACTCCTCGATCTGTCGCCATGACCCGGCGACTCCAGCATCGACCATGCAGATGCGCTCGCCGACCACCGCGAAGATGTTGACGAAGCGCTCCACCACACCGCCGTCGGGCAGGCGAAGCTCGAAGGGAAGATGCAGGGCGTGGATGCGGTCGGTGAGCTGCATGGTAGCCTCCTGGGCGGAATGATGGTTGCGGCAGTGTAGCTGATGGGCGCGTCCGAGGCAAGAGCTTGGTGCCGGACGCACGGGAGGAGCCCGGGCTGTGGCGGCAGAAGAAGGGCGGGCTATGGTCGCATGAGAGGGATCGTGGACGGAGGATCGGAGCCAGCCATGAGATCGAGGGTCATTGTCTTCCCCGAGCCGGGGCGTGTGGAGGTCATCGAGGAGCAGGTGGGGCCACCGGGCCCGGGGGAGGTGACCATCGAGTCACACCTGAGCCTCGTCAGCACCGGCACGGAGCTGATCTGCCTGCGGGGCGAGTGTGATCCGGACACCCACTGGCGGCCCTACGCCTCACCGCCGCATCACCCCGGCTACAGCGTGATGGGTCGCGTTCGTGCGGTGGGGGAGGGCGTGGAGGACATCCGCGAGGGCGCTCGGGTGTGCGCCACCATGAGTCATCGAGACCTGGCGAACCGGGACGCCGGGGCGCTGTGGTGTCCGCGCGTGCCCGATGACATGAATGACGAGCAGGCGGTGTGGGCCATCCTGGGGGTCATCACGCAGACCGGGGTTCGCCAGGCCGAGCACGTACTGGGCGATCGCGCGGTGGTGGTGGGGCTGGGGCCGCTGGGGCAGCTCGTGACCCAGTACCTCCGCGCCATGGGCCTCCGGGAGGTCATGGTGATCGACCAGGTACAGCAGCGGGTGGACGCGGCGCTGGTGCATGGGGCCACGGCCGGTATCTGTGGCGACGTGGCGGAGGCCGGGGACTTCGTGGCGGAGCACACCGCGGGGCGCCTGGCTGATGTGGTCTACGACGTGACCGGCCACTGGGCGGTGCTGCCGCAGGCGCTGCCGCTGGCGCGCGATCACGGGACCCTGGTGCTGCTGGGTGACAGCCCATTCCCATCGCGCCAGCACCTGACATATGACGTGCTCTCGCGGCAGGTCAGTATCGTCGGCAGCCGCAGCAGTTGGCTGCCGCCCCAGCACTCCTTCTGGACCCCGCGCGAGCAGACAGACCTGCTCTTCACCTACCTGCGCCGCGGTGCGATGCGAGTGGAGGACCTGATCACGCATCGCTTCCCTCCGGAGGACGCCCCGGAGGTCTACAGGACCCTGCTCCAGGATCGCGAGCGAACGCTGGGCGTGGTGTATGACTGGCAGGGCGGGTGATCGCGTGCTGAGAGCACCGGGCGCGCCGGCGAGTGAGCGCACGGTGGGTCCTGAGCACGGCCGACGGCGAACACAGGAGGAAGAGCCATGCACTACGCCGTGGCGATCTGGAACTGGGTGACGGAAGAGGCGCGGCTGCCGGAGCTGATCGAGGAGTTCGTGGGCTTCGGCTATGACGCCGTATCACTCTCCACCGCGCACCTGGGGAGGCTCGAGCAGGCTGAGGTGGCGGCGGGCGCCGAGCTTGTGGTGGAGCGCGAGGTGCCGGTTACGCTGCACGGGGCGGTGACCGTGGAACCGGAAGCCCTGGTGCAGGCGTCAGAGATGTTTGGCAAGCGGCTGACCTGCGTGACCTTCGATCCGTGCCTGGTGATGGAGCCCCGCGGGCGGCTCTACGACGCGGAGCGTATGGCGCCGGTCGTGGAAGGCGTGCTGGAGCTGCCCTCCCAGCCCCGCGTGGGCATAGAGGACTTCCCGCTGGATCAGATGGCTGTGGACTGGTTCGCGGACGATCTGGCGTCGGTGCTCGATCATCCGCGCTACGGCATCCTCATCGACATCGGCCACATGAACATGCGACTACATGGCGGCGGCTACTTCGAGGGCATGAGCGTGACGGAATACATCGAGCGCGTTCCGCTGCCGATGATCGAGGTGCATGTGCACGACAACGATGGCACACGCGATGCGCACGCGCCGCTCGGTGAGGGCACCATCGACTTCGCGGAGGTTGCGGACGCCCTGCGGAGCGCGGGCTTTGACGGGATGTCCACCATCGAGATCGCACCGACACTGCACGGGCGCGACCCGGCGAAGTGTCGCTCTGCCGCACGCGAGGGTCTGGAGCACTGGAGAACGTTGTGGGAGGATTGACGGCTGCCCGAGGTCCCAGATGAAGCCAGGGGGATGGAGGTGGCGACGATGAGGCGAACCATCGCGTTGCTGGCGGCGAGCTGTGCGCTTGTGCTGCTGATCGGCTGTGCGGGCAACAGCCGCGGTGGGCCGACGATCCCACCGGGGGACGAGCGGCCCGACGACGGTGATGCGCAGCCCGGGCCGCAGCCGCCGGGTCAGTCGCCTGCCGGACTTCTGCAGCCCTCCGAGCTGAGCTACGCAGGCGCATTCCGGCTGCCGGAGGCATCCGGCGGCTCAAGTTGGGAGTGGGGCGGCGACGGCATGGCATACAACCCGGGCGGCGACCCTGACGGCCCCGATGACGGCTTCCCCGGCTCCATCTTCGGCGTCGGCCACGACTGGGACAAGCACGTCTCCGAGATCTCGATCCCCGAGCCGGTCGTCTCCGGGACGAAGAGCCTCGACGCGCTCAATACCGCCGGCACGCTGCAGTCCTTCCGCGACGTGCGGGGCGGCGTGGGTCGGCTTGACGCGCTGCAGGAGATGGTTCGCGTGGGGATGGCCTGTCTGCCGCCGCAGGGCGGGCAGGGCAGCGGCAAGCTCTACCTCTGCTGGGGCCAGCACCTGCAGGAGGAGGCGGAGCGGGTGGCCTCCCACATGTGGTGTGAGCTGGATCTGAGCGGCTCGCAGGGCGCATGGTGGGTGGACGCGCCCTCGATCTACAGCGTGAATGACTACATGTTCGAGATCCCGCAGGCGTGGGCGGAGGCGAACGCGCCTGGGATGCGCCTCGCGAGCGGGCGCTTCCGCGATGGCGGCTGGAGCGGGCAGGGGCCGGCGCTGTATGCCATCGGGCCGTGGAACCATGGGAATCCGCCGCCTGACGAGACCGTGCTCGACGCCGTCCCGCTGCTGCAGTACTCACGGGCCGGCAGCGATGAGCCCCAGGAGCGGGTGATGGACGGCTATCACCACTCCGACGAGTGGGCCGGCGGGGCATGGCTGACGTCGGGGGACCGGGCCGCGGTGGTGTTCGTGGGCACCAAGGGCACCGGGGAGTGTTGGTACGGGCTGCCGGACGGAACCGTGTGGGAGGCGCCCTACCCGGATGACCCGGAGAACCAGCGCGGCTGGTGGAGCAGCGGCTTCGTCGGGGAGATGCTCTTCTACGATCCCTCGGAGCTGGCGGCGGTGGCGCGGGGCGAGATGCAGCCGTGGGAGCCGCAGCCCTACGCCACGCTGGCGATCGACGAGCAGCTCTACCACGTCACGTCCGGCCAGCAGAAGCATCACGCGGGCGCCTGCGCCTTTGATCGCGAGCACGGCCGCCTCTACGTCTTCGAGCCGCTGGCGGACGGCGACAGGCCGCTGGTGCACGTGTGGTCCGTGCGATAGCTGCGGCCGGATGGCCTCAGGTCTCCGCCGCGAGCGAGCGGATCAGGTCCAGGTCCAGCGGCCCCTTCCGGCCCCAGCCCGTCTTCCCCTTTGGGATCTCCGGGCGGAACCGGGTGTAGAGGTCGTAGGCGGCCTCGGCGAGCTCCTCGGGATCATCGTAGGAGTCGGCCAGCTCGCGCATGGCCGCGGTGACCGCCTCCAGGTCCTCGCCGAACTTGCCCTCCAGGTACGCGGTCACCTTGACGGGCTCGATGGGCTTGTCCTTGACGCAGGCGCGCAGCTCATCACCGCCCACGTACCTGGCCGGAACGGGGCGCCCACAGAGGTTGACCCACAGGTCCTCGCCGAGTCCCGTCTTCCTCGGCTCTCCGCCGCGCTCCGTCGCCTTGGGAGGCCCGAAGATCCCCAGCGCCCGGCCCTTGGACTGGGCGTTGAGTCCCGCCATGGCCTTCCCCAGCGTCAGCGCGCAGTCCCAGTCCCAGCCCAGCCGCTCCGCCACCACCGCGCCCCACAGCGTCAGCACGGGAGCGCGGTTGATCGTCACCACGCTGTCAGCCATCCTCCTCACCTCCGCCTGTGATCCCGGCAGCGCCTCATCCTCCAGGCCCGTCACCCGGCTTGCCGCCACGCCGACATGGGCACGATCACCCGATCGCACGGCTGCGCGGGGTAGTCGCGAACCGTGATGGTGCGGCCCTCGGCGCTCTCGATCTCCCATCCGGTGATGCCGCCCGTCACGTAGGCGCCCGCCAGATCCACTTCAGCCGGCAGCGGCTCGGCCAGCGTCACGGTGCGGCCGTCAACCGAGGCCACCTGGCGCTCGATCCTCGCCTGTGGCAGCTCAATGGCTTCCTCGCCCACGCTTAGCCGGGTGCCCTCCAGCAGGTACATCGCCCGCACCCGGCCATCCGCGTCCAGGGAGACGAAGCCGAAGCGCCCGGCCATCTCGACCGGCCCGTAGCTGCGCGGCTGGTCGTCGAGGGCCGAGATGATCCAGTCGGTGCCGCCCGCACGCTCCACCACCACGGCGACCGCACCGCTCTCGTCACCCGTTGGTGTCACCTCGCGCACGGAGGCGATCGGGGAGCCCTCGCCCTCCCACGGCGCCAGCACGGCCGTGAAGGTGCTGTCCAGGGCCTCGCCCGCGCGCTCGGCCAGGATCTCGGTGATCGGCGCAGCGTTCAGATCGTAGCCCTTATACGTGCGCCAGCCGGGGGCGTCGGCGATGATCAGGCGATCGATGGGCGTGGGCATCCAGGCGTCGAGCTTCACGCCCTCGTTGTGCCAGGTGGCGCGCCACGTTCCGGCCGGCCTGGCCACGCGCAGGTTCTCCATCCAGGAGATCTTCCCGTCCCGGGGCGTAAGCTCCAGGCCGTGAAGCTCGAACTGATCGCCGTTGGAGTTGAGGCACCACTGATGCAGGTCGCCGCCGGTGACGCGGAAGATGTCCACGGCGTAGCTGCGGTCCCCCGGAAGCTGCACCAGGGCGCAGGTGCGGCGGTACTGCGAGCACTGCTCGTAGGCGTTGGCGGAGGCCTGCACGACCTCGATCCCCGGCGCGGCGGCGAACAGCTCCAGCGCGGAGTGGCGGCCCTGCGAGAGCTGGTTCTGGCCGTCCACGGTCACGAGGTTGTGCGAGTAGGTGCTCTTGGTCCAGGCGTTGCGGGGGTCGTCCCAGATGTAGCCGCGGTCTGAGGCCATCTCCCGTCCCAGCGCGAAGTAGGTGATCCCCAGAGTATCGTAATGGCGATGCCCGTGCATCTCGTAGCCGTTGAGGTAGAGGGCGTTGCGCCCGTGTGGGTGGCCGTTGCGGAGCACCGCCACGTGCCAGCCCGGGAACCACTCGGTGCGCAGCGGAAGGGAGCTCTCACCCGCCGGCGCCTGCAGGTCAGGCGGCCGGTGCCAGAGGGCATAGTCTCCGCCCTTGTCGCTCAGGGGCGCCCCCTGAACCGTCTCGAGCAGGCCGGCGTAGCGCTCACCGTAGTGGTCGGCGAGGATCTCGACCCAGATCGATGAGATGCCGCTGCCGGCGTGCGTGTCGCCGAGGACCGGGTAGCTCAGGTCCGGCCGCAGCATCCGCACCATGGACAGCAGCGCCAGTCGGTAGCGGTCGAGGTCCTCGTAGGGCTGCAGGTCCTCGAGGCGCTCCCCCTCGTCGGGCTGGTAGCCCGGCGGGTCGGAGTAGCCCTGCAGGATGTCGGGGATGTCCCTCATCAGCCCCAGGTGCATGCTGGAGTAGGAGGGAGACTCCCTGCAGAAGCCATCGAAGTGGAAGGAGCCGGCGAGCAGCTTCTCAAGGCCCTCCAGGCCGCGCCGGACGCGCTCTGGCTGGCCGAAGAGGATCCCGCAGGCGGCGCTCAGCGCCCGGCCGGGGCCGCACTTGTTGTTGATGTTATCGTAGTTCTCCAGGTCCGCGCACCCGGCCAGGATCAGGTCGCTGACGATGCGCTCATCCATCTCGTCGGTGAGCACCGGCGTCCCGTCGTCGCGGCGGGCGTCGCGGATCAGATCATACGCGACCGTGCAGTCCAGCAGGAAGGACCCCTCGCCGCCCACCCCCGTGGTCAGCCGGCCCGAGCCCCAGAAGTTCTGCAGCCGCGTGCACCTGGGATTGTCGGGGAACGCGGTCACTGCCGCTCCCGCGGGCAGCACGCCCATCGGGTCGTGCTCGCCCATGTAGGCCGCGGCCTCGCCGGGCGGCATATCGGCGTAGGTCCCGTAGTAGCTGTGGTAGAGCCAGCCTGGATAGCGCCGGGCCAGCACGTCCAGCACCCATGCACAGCGCTCGGCGTACTGCACCTCCCCTGTCAGGGTGTAGGCCTTGGCGAGCGGGAGCGCCTGCGCGGCGACCCATTTCGCCTTGTGACAGCGGATGAGACCGCTGAAGCTGACATGCACCGGCCAGCTCGCCCAGCGGTAGGCGTGCTCGCCCTCGGTGTCGTCAGGGTGCGCAGCCTCCTCCGGGGGCACGTAGAAGGTGAAGGTCTGGCTCATTCTCTGCGCGGTGATCGAGCCCGTCTCCGGGAAGTCCGGGTCGGGGTAGACCGCTCCGCAGTACCTACAGACGAGCTGCTCCGGCTCCTCGATGCTCCACTGCAGCACTCCGGTCTCGCCCATCGAGCACTGCTCGCCCACGCACTCGGGGCAGACCTGCCCGTAGGACGGCCAGGGCGTGAGTTCCGGCGTCATCTGCTCGAACCACGCGCGGTCCTGCTGCATAGCGTAGGCCACGCGATTGCGGTAGCTCTCCAGGATGCTCCGCGCCCAGTCGTGGCGCTGGATGTTCTCGCGCGCGCTGGCGACGTTGTGGGGCTTGTAGAGCGTACAGGGCTCGGCCTGGACGTGATCAGGGGCGGTCAGCATAATGCCTCCGACGATCAACGGCATTGCCGCGACGAGTGTGAGACGCCTCATGCACGATCACCTCGATGATAGCGCCCTCGTGCAAAGCTCCCCGGAGCGCGGCACATGCCAGCCCCGGCCACATGATACTCCGCTCCGTGGTCTCTTCCCCAATATGTCCGCCAATCCTCTCTTCTCGGCTGCATACCACGCAGGAGGGCCAAGACGCCCATCGCCCGGAGGGCGATTGTCGCTCGCCTGGTGTGGCGTGCCGCCCGGGGGAGGGCGCCCGCGCCGCGGATGATATCACCCGGTCAACCGCCCGGCGACGGACGCGTGGGAGGAGAACCGCTCCCGGAGGCTGAAGGGTATAATGCTGCCGGTCGGACACCGGCACAACGTGATCATGCGGTGAGCGAGAGGATAGCGATGCAGGACCTCATCATTGAGGAGATGCCTCAGGTCGATGAGCCGGTGATGGTCATGGGGCTCAGCGGCTGGATGGACGGGGGGAACGTCTCCACGGGCACCATCGGCTACCTGCGCGAGCGGCTGGCGGCCACGCACTTCGCGCGGATCGACCCGCTGGACTTCTATGTCTACAACTTCCCGGTCTCCAGCATCCCGATCTCGGTCTATCTGGAGGACGGCCGGGCGGTGGTGGCGCCTGTTAACCCCATGGAGTTCGCGGCGGTCTTCCGGCCGCACTGCGAGATCAACGACGGCGTGATCGAGGAGATGGTCTACCCCGAGAACGACTTCTTCGCCGCGGAGGAGCAGAACCTGGTGCTGTTCCAGGGCGAGGAGCCGCACGTGCGCTGGGGGGCGTGGTGTGACTGCATCTTCGGGCTGGCCGAGGAGCTGGGCATCACGCAGCTCTGGTTCGTGGGCAGCGTCGCGGCGCCCATCCCCCACACCCGAGAGCCGCGCATCCGCGCCAACGTCTCCGAGCCTGAGCTCAAGGAGGGCCTGGAGGAGCACGGGATCGGCTTCGGGGAGTACGAGGGCCCGGCGAGCGTTACCACGTGCCTCGCCTGGCACTCGGTGCCGGCCGGGATCAAGATGCGCAGCCTGGTGGCCGAGGTGCCTCACTACCCGTTCCTGGAGATGCCCACCTATCCCCAGAGCATCCTCAGGATCGCCTCCGCGCTGAATGACATTCTGGG
>JBNGDZ010000070.1:0-3333 GCA_049975765.1 Armatimonadota bacterium | reverse complement strand
ATTCTGGGCCTGGGCCTCGAGCTGGCCGACCTCCGGGCCTCCGCGGAGGTGGCGAGGACCAAGCTCAACGAGGTCATGAAGGAGAACGACGACTTCCGCGAGCTGGTGGCGAAGCTGGAGGAGGCTTACGACTACCAGGAGTCGGAGGCGGACGAGGAGCTGCTGCGCAGGCTCATCGACAGCGTTGATCTGGAGGGTGGGCCCGGACGAGCCGAGGAGTAGGCCCGCATGGATGCGGAGATGTCGGATACCCCGGCCGTTGAGCTTCGTGAGGTGACGTTCTCGTACGATGGCGTCCCCGTGCTCGAGGATGTCAGCTTCACGATCCCGGAGCTCGACTTCGTCGGCATCGTGGGCCCCAACGGTGGCGGCAAGACCACGCTGCTGAAGCTGATGCTGGGGCTGCTGCAGCCTGACGCGGGCTCCGTGCGGGTCTTCGGGGGCCGCCCTGAGGAGATGGCTCGCCGGGTGGGGTACGTGCCGCAGAACTTCCAGTACCCCACAGGCTTTCCCATTACGGTGCGCGACGTGGTGCTCATGGGCCGCCTGGGCCGGGGCAGTGGCCTCGGTCCGTTCGCGAGCCGCGATGCCGCCGAGCTCTCTCAGGCCCTGGAGACTGTGGGCCTGGCGGGCATGCAGCGGAAGCGCTTCGCGGAGCTGTCGGGCGGCCAGCAGCAGCGGGCGCTGATCGCCCGGGCGCTGCTCGTGGACCCGGATATGCTGATGCTCGATGAGCCGACAGCCGACCTCGATGTGGCGGCCGAGCGGGAGATCTGGCGGCTGCTGCAGGACCTGAACGCCTCCACTACCGTGATCCTGGTCACCCACGAGCTGGGGTTCGTCTCCGACGTGGTGAAGGCCGTGCTGTGCGTCAACCGCCGGGTGCGGCGGCACCCAACCACCGAGATCGGCGAGATCACCGGCGATCTGCTGGAGGCCATGTACGGCAGCGATCTGCGCGTGGTGCGACACGATCAGACGCATGGCGGCGATCCCTGTGGCTGAGTTCCTTCAGGCGCTGGGTGAGCACGCCTTCCTCCGCTACGCGCTTGCCGCCGGCCTCCTCTCCAGCGTGGCCTGCGGCGTGGTGGGCAGCTACGTGGCCGCGCGGCGCATCACCTACATCGCTGGCGGCATCGCCCACAGCGTCCTGGCCGGACTCGGGGCGGCGCGCTACCTGCAGGTCACCCTCGACTGGCAGTGGCTGCGCCCCATCCACGGCGCCCTGGCGGCGGCGCTGGTCGCGGCGGTCATCATCGGCGTGGTGAGCATTCGCTGGCGGGAGAGCGAGGACACCGCCATCAGCGCCATCTGGGCCATCGGCATGGCCGTCGGCGTGCTGTTCATCTGGCGCACCCCCGGCTACGCTGAGAACCTGATGAGCTACCTCTTCGGCAACATTCTGATGGTCACGCCGCAGAACCTGTGGCTGATCGCCGGCCTGGACGCGGTAGTGGTGCTGCTGGGGGTGGGGCTTTACAGGCAGCTTCTGGCCATCAGCTTCGACGAAGAGTTCGCACGCCTGCGGGGCGTGAACGTCGAGCTGTTCTACCTGCTGCTTCTGTGCCTGACGGCGCTGACGGTGGTGCTGCTGGTGATGGTGGTGGGGCTGGTAATGGTCATTGCACTGCTGACGCTGCCGGTGGCGTTGGCGGGGCACTTCTCGCGGTCGCTGTGGCAGGTCATGTTCGTGGCGGCGGTGCTGGCGGCCGTGTTCACGGCCGTGGGTCTGGCCGCCAGCTATAGATTGGACCTTCCCGCCGGGGCCACCATCATCGTGATCACCGGTGCGGCCTACCTTCTCGTCACGGCCGGCGCCGGCCTGGTGAAGGGCCTGCGCAGGGCCCGGGCTGCTACATAGGGGCTTACGCCCGGCTGGTGTACCAGTCGCTGACTTTCCGAAGCCCGCGCAGGATATCACGGACGTCCTCCATGGTGTACCCCTCGTTCCAGGAGCACGTCCACGTGTTCTGCATCGCCCAGTTCGTGCCAGGATAGTCCTCGCGCCGATACGCGACCTTCCTGCCGTAAGGCGGCTCCCACGGGAAGTCGCCGCTGCCGTAGGCGGCGTAGTTCTGGAAGGCCGGCAGCATGCAGATGGGCTCGCCGCGGGCGGCCCCGCGGCCGAAGGGCAGACCCTCCGCGCTGATGGCCCGGGAGAACTCCGCGGCGTCGATGCCCAACACCTCCTCGTCGATGGTGAAGATCACTCGCCACCAGGTGTGTGTGGCCTTCGGGTGGACCTTCGCAGGGATGATGCCGTCGATCTCGCAGATGCCGGCCATCAGCGCCTCCGCGGTTCTCGTGCGCCGCTCGATGATGCTGTCGAGCTTGCGCACCTGCGCCAGCGCCACCGCTCCCACCAGCTCGGTCATGCGGTAGTTCATGCCGATGCGGTCGGGCTTGCGGCCCTCGCCGGAGCGGTCGTAGTACTTGTCGTGGAAGCGATAGGCCTCGTCGGCCAGGTCGTCGTCATCGCAGATTACGACGCCGCCGTCCCCGGTCGTGATCTGCTTGCTCTGCTGCAGTGAGAAGCAGCCGAAGTGCCCGAAGGTCCCCACGTCGCGGCCGTCCCACTTCGCGTCATGCGACTGGGCGCAGTCCTCGACCAGATACAGGTTGTGCTCCTCGACGATGCGCATGATCTCATCCATATTGCAGGGCTGGCCGAGCAGATGCACGACCATCAGTGCGCGAGTGCGGTCGGTGATCCGCTCCTCGATGCTGGCCGGATCAAGCAGCATCGTCTCGGGCTCCACATCGGCGAAGACCGGAACGCAGTTGCACTGCACGATGGCGATGATCGAGCCCATGTCGGTCACCGGGGAGGTGATGACCTCATCGCCGACCTCCAGGTGCAGCGCTCCCATGGCGGTGTGCAGCGCTGCGGTCCCGGAGCTGACCGCGCAGGCGTGCCCGGAGCCGTGGCGCTCGGCGAACTCGGCCTCGAACTGCTTGACCATGGAGCCGTACTGGTAGCCGAGGCTTCCTGACTCGATCACCCGGCGCAGCAGCTTAATCTCCTCCTCGCCGAAGTCACGCCCCGAGGCGTCGGCGATGGTCGGCCAGGGTCTTTGAGCGGTGTCGCGCGTCTTCGGTCCACCATTGATGGCAAGCTCGTCGCTCATAGTACTCCCTCCGCGTGGTGCGCTTTTGGGTAGGTTCGGCGCACGCCGGGTCCGGCCCTCCCCACGCGAGCGTGCACTCGCGTCACGGGGCCCCGCCACGTGAGCGTGCGCTCGCGTAACGGCGGCCGTCGCCGTCCGGAGCGGCGGGGCTTCAGACCCCTGGGGGTGTTGCCGTTGGCCGTTCTCCCCTCTCCCGCTTGCGAGC
>JBNGDZ010000069.1:11457-14124 GCA_049975765.1 Armatimonadota bacterium | reverse complement strand
ACGGCCGCATACCACAGCCCGCGCGGGAGGGGCCCGCCGATCCATCAGCCCATGGGCCGAGACGATGTGGTTCGTACCGTCGAGGAGCAGGAGATCAAGTTCATCCGCCTGTGGTTCACCGACATCCTGGGCTTCCTCAAGAGCTTCGCCATCACCGACTCGCAGCTCGAATCGGCCTTTGATGAGGGCATGGGCTTCGACGGCTCCTCCATCCAGGGCTACGCCCGCATCGACGAGTCCGACATGGTGGCCAGGCCCGATCCGGACACCTTCACGATCCTCCCCTGGCGGCCCAATGAGGGTGCGGGAGTGGGGCGCATGTTCTGCGACATCCTCACCCCGGAGGGAGAGCCCTACGAGGGCGACCCTCGCTGGGCGCTCAAGCGCAATCTCGCCCGCGCCGCCGAGATGGGCTTCACGATGTACGTGGGCCCGGAGCTTGAGTACTTCTACTTCGGCGACGCGGAGGCGCCGCTGAAGTACCTCGATGCAGGCGGCTACTTCGATCTCACTCCTCTGGACGTCGCCTCCGATCTCCGGCGCGACACCATCCTGACGCTGGAGAGGATGGGCATCGAGGTTGAGTACTCCCACCACGAGGTCGCGCCCAGCCAGCACGAGATCGACCTGTGGTACCGCGATGCGCTGACGATGGCCGACATCGCCATGACGTACCGGCTGGTTGTGAAGGAGATCGCGATGCAGCACGGTGTCTACGCGACCTTCATGCCCAAGCCGGTCGCGCGCGAGAACGGCTCGGGGATGCACACGCACATGTCGCTGTTCCGCGACGGCAGGAACGCGTTCTTCGACGAGGGCGGGGAGTACAATCTGTCCGACGTCGCGCGCGGCTACATCGCCGGGGTGCTGCGCCATGCCCGCGAGATCACGCTGGTGACGAACCAGTGGGTGAACTCCTACAAGCGGCTGGTTCCGGGATATGAGGCGCCGGTGTACATCGCGTGGGCGCGCCGCAACCGCTCCTCTCTGATCCGCATCCCGATGTACAAGCCGGGCAAGGAGCAGGCCACGCGCATGGAGTTCCGCTGCCCCGATCCGGCCTGCAACCCCTACCTGGCCTTCGCGGTCATGCTGGCCGCGGGCCTCAGGGGCATTGAGGAGGGCTACGAGCTGCCTGAGCCGGTAGAGGAGGACATCTTCGAGATGACGCCGCAGCAGCGTGCCGAGAGGGGCATCGAGGCGCTGCCGGGCAGCCTCGGGGAGGCCATAGCGGAGACCAGGCAGAGCGACCTGGTGCGCGAGGCACTTGGCGATCACATCTTCGAGAAGTTCATCACCAACAAGGTCATTGAGTGGGATGAGTACCGGGCGCACGTTTCCCGCTTCGAGCTTGACAACTACCTGCCCATATTGTAGCCTGACCGGGCCAGCCTGCGGGGCGGCTACCGGAGCTCGGTGCCGCCCCTTCCGCGCGTGTGCAGCCTCGGCGTGCCGTGCTTCGGAAGCCCACCGCAACGCTCAGCACCAGCGATCGGGTGACACACTGATGGCGACCAACCGGACGCTGCCCCTCAAGGACATGGGCGGCTGCTCGATATCCGGCATCATGGATGAGAGCGGGCGGCGGTTCTCCGGTGACGTGGTCCTGCGCTCCATCGCCAACATGCGGGAGCGCTCCAACGGCCTCGGCGGGGGCTTCGCCGCCTACGGCATCTACCCCGACCGCGCCGACCAGTACGCCATGCACCTGATGTTCGACACCCCGCAGGCCAGGCGCGACGCCGAGGCGCTGCTGGACGAGCGCTGCCAGGTGCACCTGGCCGAGCCGATCCCGACCCGGCCCACCGAGGGCATCGCCGGCGAGCCCATCCTGCACCGCTACTTCATCAACATCGAGCCCGATGAGGCCCGCCCGCACCTGACTGAAGATGACCTCATCGTCGAGCTGCACATGGACATCAACACCACGGTCCAGGACGCTTTCGTGTTCTCGGCCGGCAGGAACATGGGCTGCTTCAAGGGCGTGGGATTCCCCGAGGACATCGGCGAGTTCTTCCGGCTGCAGGAGTACGAGGCCTACATCTGGATCGCGCACGGCCGCTTCCCGACCAACACCACCGGGTGGTGGGGCGGGGCCCACCCGTTCTCGGTCCTCGACTGGGCCATCGTGCACAACGGCGAGATCTCGTCCTACGGCATCAACAGGCGCTATTTGCGCAACTTCGGCTACGAGTGCACACTGCAGACCGACACCGAGGTCATCGCCTACATGTTCGATCTTCTGATCCGCAAGCATGGCCTGCCGCTGGAGATGGCGTGCCTGGCGATGGCCCCGCCGTTCTGGGACGACATCGAGCGCATGCCGCCCGACGAGCAGGCTCGCGCCAAGGCGATCCGCGCGGCCTACGGCGGAGCGCTGCTCAACGGGCCCTTCGCGGTGGTGGTGGGCAGCACGGGGCGGATGATCGGCTTCTCCGACCGCACCAAGCTCCGCCCCCAGGTCTGCGCGCGGCACGGTGACCGGCTCTACATCGCCTCCGAGGAGGCCGCGATCCGCACGATCTGCGCCGATCCCGATGTCGTCTGGCATCCGGACGGAGGGCAACCGGTGGTGGGAAGCCTCCACGCGGGCGTGGTCGTTGCGCGGTCGTGACTTGCCGAACTCAGCACGCAGTCGGGCTGGAAGCCCGACCTACGCGGAATCTC
>JBNGDZ010000069.1:0-11357 GCA_049975765.1 Armatimonadota bacterium | reverse complement strand
GACTTGCCGAACTCAGCACGCAGTCGGGCTGGAAGCCCGACCTACGCGGAATCTCGCGTCGAGCTGGAAGCTTGACCTACGCGCAAGGGGTGAGCCGCGGCAGCCGTTCGTCGTCGGCCTGCGGCTTGCAGCTTGCAGCTCGTGGCTCGTAGCTCGTCGCAGACGGGAGAGAGCAGCATTGCCCAACTGGCTGGTGCAGGCCGACTTTGCAGTCGAGCGCGACCCCGAACGCTGCATCCAGTGCGAGGTCTGCGTCCGGCAGTGCGTCAACGACGTGCACGAGTTCGACGAGGACTACATGGAGGTCTTCAGCGACAGCACCAAGTGCGTCGGCTGTCATCGCTGCGCGTCTTTGTGCCCCACCAACGCCATCTCCATCCGCGAGGTGGAGCTGGAGTTCAGGCCCAACGCGAACTGGGATGCCCAGGCCATCCGCAACATCTACAAGCAGGCAGAGCAGGGCGGGGTGCTGCTCACGGGGATGGGCAACCCCGAGCGCCTGCCGGTCTACTGGGACCACATGCTTCTGAACGCCTCGCAGGTGACCAACCCTTCGATCGATCCGCTGCGCGAGCCGATGGAGTTGCTGACCTTCCTGGGCCGCAAGCCCGACCGGCTGAGCTTCAGCGACGATGGAGCCACCCTCGAGACAGACATTGCGCAGCAGCTTGAGCTGCAGGTGCCAGTGATGTTCTCCGCGATGTCCTACGGCTCCATCAGCTACAATGCCTCCGAGGCGCTGGCCCGGGCGGCCAGCGAGGTTGGTACGTTCGCGAACACCGGCGAGGGAGGCCTGCACGAGAACCTGCGCCAGTATAGCCAGAACATGATCGTGCAGGTGGCCTCGGGGCGCTTCGGCGTGGACGTGGACTACCTCAACGCCGCGGCGGCTGTGGAGATCAAGATAGGGCAGGGCGCCAAGCCGGGCATCGGCGGCCATCTGCCCGGCGAGAAGGTCTCCGCCGACATCTCGGCCACGCGCATGATCCCTGAAGGTACCGACGCGCTGTCGCCGGCCCCGCATCACGACATCTACTCCATCGAGGACCTCCGCCAGCTCATCTACGCCATCAAGGAGGCCACCCGCTACCGCAAGCCGGTGGGTGTGAAGATCGCGGCGGTCCACAACGTGGCCGCCATCGCCTCCGGCTGCGTGCGCGCCGGTGCGGACTTCGTCGCCATCGACGGCTACCGCGGCGGTACCGGCGCGGCGCCGACCATGATCCGCAACAACGTCGGGATCCCGATCGAGTTCGCGCTGGCAGCGGTGGACTCGCGGCTGCGCGAGGAGGGCATCCGGCACGAGGCGTCGCTGGTCGCGGCGGGCAGCTTCCGCTGCGCCGGGGACGTGGTGAAGGCCATCGCGCTGGGCGCCGACGCCTGCTACATCGGCACGGCCGCGCTGGTCGCGATGGGCTGCCACCTGTGCCAGAAGTGCTACACCGGCAAGTGCAACTGGGGCATCGCCACGCAGGACCCCCTGCTGACCCGGCGGCTCAATCCCAACATCGCCACCAGGCGGCTGGTGAACCTGCTGGAGAGCTGGAGCCACGAGATCCAGGAGATCATGGGCGGGATGGGCATCAACGCTATCGAGAGTCTGCGCGGTAACCGCGAGCACCTGCGCGGAGTCAACATGAGCAGCCGCGAGCTTGAGGTCCTCGGGATACGGGCCGCAGGGGAGTAGCCGATGAAGCGTATCGTGATCCACGAGGAGTACTGCATGGGCTGCGGGCTGTGCGAGGTCCACTGCCTGGTGCAGCACTCCCGCTCCAGGAAGATCATCAAGGCCTACCGCGAGGAGCGAGACGAGATCGTTCCCCGCGTGCGGGTGGAGCGCAGCGGCTACCACGCCTTCGCCCTGCAGTGCCGGCACTGCGAGGACGCTCCCTGCATCGAGGCGTGCATGACCGGTGCCATGTACCGGGATCCCGAGACCGGAGCGGTGCTGTGCGATGTCGACCGGTGCGTGGGCTGCTGGATGTGCATCATGGTCTGCCCGGTGGGCGCCATCGCGCGGGGGCCCGACGGCGCCGTCGCGTCCAAGTGCGACCTGTGCATCGACGAGGACGTCCCGCCATGTGTCGAATACTGCCCCAACGAGGCGCTGGTGCTGGAAGATGACGAGGAGTAAGTACCTGATCGTCGGCAACTCGGTCGCCGCCGTCGCCGCCGTCAGCGGCATCCGCCAGGTGGATGACGAGGGCGCCATCACCCTGGTCGCCAGGGAGCAGCATCACACCTACTCCCGGCCGCTGATCACCTACCTGCTTGCCGGCAAGGTCACCGAGGAGCAGATGCTCTATCGGCCGGAGGACTGGTACGACCGAGCGGGCGTGACCGCCCTGCTGGGCACCGAGGTCACTGCCGTCAGCGCCCAGGAGCGTGCGGTCGAGACCGCCGGGGGCGAGGCGCTGGGCTACGAGCAGCTGCTGCTGGCGGTCGGCGGGCGGCCGATCGTCCCCGCCGACGTCGAGGGTGTGGACGCCGAGGGCGTCTTCACCTTCACCTCCTGGGATGACGCCAGGGCCATCGGGCGGTACATCGAGGAGCACGACGTGGGCTCGGCGGTCATCGTCGGGGGCGGGCTGATCGGGCTCAAGTCCGTTGAGGCCCTCATCGAGCTTGACATCGATACCACGGTGGTAGAGCTGGCCGACCACATGCTCAGCGCCACCTTCGACCGGACCGCCTCGGAGCTGGCCCAGCGGCGGCTCGCCGAGCGCGGGGTCCAGGTGCGCTGCAACACGACCACCGCGGAGATCCTCTCGCGCGATGGGCGGGTGGTTGGCGCGCGGCTGACCGATGGCGACACCATCCCCTGCGATATGGTCATCTTCGCCATCGGGGTGCTGCCTGACACCTCTATCGTCGAGGGCACCGCCATCGAGACGGACCGCGGCATCGTGGTGGACGACCAGATGCGGACCTCGGTCCCGGGGATCTACGCCGCGGGCGACGTGGCCCAGGCGCGGGAGCTGATCTGCGGCGAGAAGCGCTGCATCGCGATCTTCCCCAACGCCTACCGGCAGGGCTCCATCGCGGGCCGCAACATGGCCGGGGCCGATGAGACCTTCGGCGGCGGCCTGGTGATGAACTCGGTAACCGTGGTGGACCTCCCGACGATCTCCGTGGGCGTCACCGAGGCCCTCGATGAGGGCTACGAGGAGCTTGCTGAGCTGGACGAGCGCGCCTACAGATACCGCAAGATCGTCCTGCGCGACGATCACATCGTGGGCGCGGTGTTCGTCGGCGATATCGATCGCGCAGGGATCATCACCGGGCTGATCCGCGAGCAGCTCGATGTCTCGGGCATCCGGGACCTGCTGCTGACCGACGACTTCGGGCTCATCTCACTGCCGGCCGACTACCGGAAGACGGTCATCTCGAGCACGGGGGCGCAGAGATGAGGATCGACGCCACCGGGCTGCACTACAGGGAGCTCAACGAGCGCATCAACGCCGCCGTGGAGGAAGGCGAGCGCGAGTTCGTCCTCGACAACGTCCTGGGGCAGCGCTACATCGGCGCCGGCCTCAGGGATGGCGTGCGCATCACCATCAACGGTGTGCCGGGCAACGACCTGGCGGCCTTCATGGACGGCGCGGAGATCGCGGTCAGCTCCAACGTCCAGGACGGGGTGGGCAACACCATGAACGCCGGCCGCATCACCGTGCACGGCGACGCCGGCGACATCCTCGGCCACTCCATGCGCGGCGGGACGATCCTCGTCGAGGGGCTGGCGGGCTATCGCTGCGGGATTCACTGCAAGGCCTATGAGGGCAAGTTGCCGGTCATGGTCGTAGGCACCACCGCAGGCGACTACCTCGGCGAGTACATGGCCGGCGGCATGATCGTTGTGCTCAACTCAGGGGACGCCGACGGCTCTCCCGTGGGCCGCTACTGCGGCACCGGGATGCACGGGGGCACCATCTTTGTTCGCGGCACCGTCGACGACCACCAGCTCGGCGCCGAGGTGGCTGTCGATGAGGTATGCGAGGCGGAGTGGGAGGCCTTGACTGGCGCCATCGCACAGTACTGTGCCGCCTTCGGGACTGACCCGGGCCGCTTCTCGCAGGACGAGTTCGTCAGGCTCTCCCCCTGGAGCAGCCGCCCGTACGGCAAGCTCTACGCCTACTGATGTCCGCGGCGTGGTGCGCGGGCGAGCGAGCCGGCGGCATATCTCCGGTGCCTATCCCCCGCTGACGTCGGCGCGGAAGGTATCGACCATCAGCCCCGCCTGGTCGGTGTCCTCGGCGCTCAGGCGCAGCCGCAGGTAGCAGATCCCCGGCGCGTAGGCCACCGCCCGGCCGTCAGCCATGTTCGGCGGATACTTGGCGAGATCTGGCGCCAGAAGCTGCCACAGGCGGCAGACCTCCTCGCCATTGAGGGTCACCGAGCAGCGGTGGCGCTGGCAATCCCACTGAAGCCCCAGCGTGAACCACTCATCCGTCGGCACCTCGGCGGCTCGCGCCGAGGCCCCGTTGGGCTGGACGGCGTAGAGCCCCCCATCCTCCCGCACCTCCACGCGGAAGCTGCCGCTGCGGTCGAATGGCGGGAGCGAGAATACGTCGGTCAGCACGATGCTGGCACCCCGGCAGCCCTCCGCGACGCGCATTCGCAGCTCCACGCGCCCCCGGACGCCGAAGGGGAAGTTGCGCGAGGTCGCCGCCTCGCGCTCGGAGCTCGTCTTGCGCATGGCGAGGACATGACCGCCGGTCGCCTCCGGCAGCTCCTCGATCCCCACGCCCTCCGCTCCGGCCACCGACCACAGCTCCATGCCCTCGGAGAGATCGTCCTCCACCGAGGTCTCCATCAGCCAGTCCGGGTCCAACGGCGGGAGGCGATGGCTGCCGAACTGCAGGTAGGTGATGACGTCTCCGCGATCGGTCTCGGCGGCGAAGGGGTAGGCCAGCGCCCAGCTCTGCACCGCCCGGGCGATCTCCCGATAGCCGTGCCAGGTCGCGCCGTTATCGTCGCTGATGGCGGCGGCAATGACCGGGCGGTCGCCCCGGAAGTCCTCCAGGTTGCCGAAGGTGCAGTTGTCCCACATCAGCAGGATGCGACCGTCGCTGAGCTTGAACAGCCCGGCCGGGGAGTTGGTGGTCTTGAAGCGCGACTGGACCGGCTCCGACCATGTCTCGCCCCCGTCGTCTGAGAACGCCTCGTAGAAGTAGCCCGTCTGCGTCCGGATCAGCATCCAGATCTGGCCCGGCTCCATCTCAATGACCACCGGCTCGCAGGCGCCCGACTCAAGGCTCCCGCGCCCGGAGTCCACCACCAGGTCGGATCGGCTCAACTCCCAGCTCTCCCCGCGGTCATCCGAGTATATGCACGTGGCGACGAACTTCCCGGTCTCCCGGGCAGAGAGGTACGCAAGCGGCAGCAGGAAGCGCCCGCTGGAGAGCTCGATGACGTTATTCAGCCAGCCGATGGTACTGTGGCCGAAGTCGATGTCCTCGCAGGGCGACCACGTCTGCCCCATGTCGCGCGAGACCGACTGCCAGATGTCGCGGTCCTGATCCTCGGGCGCCATCGTCTCGGTGTTGAGGAGGAAGTGGTTCATCCCGAAGATGCGGAGGACGCCCTCGCTGTCTACCATGGTTAGCCCGTCCAGGCGCTCGCCCGTCTCCCGGGGGAACTCGAACAGCAGCTCAGGCTCCGACCATGTGCGGCCATCGTCGTCCGACCACCGGCACATGGCCCTCTGCGGGATGGTGGGGTCGTCGATATCCTCCTGGTTCATCCACCGCTTTCCGACCGCCCACCAGGTGAACAGCCGCCCGTCGGGAAGCCGGGCGAGAGAGCCGAAGTTGTAGTCCCGCGTCGCCTCGCCCAGAGGGCTGAACACGGGCCGCTCGGCCTGCTGCGCCTCAGCGGGCTCCACCCACACGAACAGAAGCAGGCCGGCCAGGATCCAGGCCACCATGTAGAGCATGAGATCGCCTCCCGTATGACGATGCACCCTCAGCCTTCGGAACGCGCCTGTTCGTCTGCGGTGGGGTCGGGACCTTCAGCGGTGACGCCGCCTCTGCTCCGGGAAGGCGGCCACCACTGAAGCACCAGGAACCCCGATAGGATGCCGATGAGGGCCCCGAAGAGGA
The DNA here is from genome assembly GCA_049975765.1 of Armatimonadota bacterium. GTDB lineage: Bacteria > Armatimonadota > Zipacnadia > Zipacnadales > UBA5352 > JAYENL01. The sequence goes on along the minus strand of JBNGDZ010000069.1, from coordinate 5,256 downwards.
CGTCTGAGACGTAATGCGCGTCGGCGATGACGCGCGTCAGCGAGACGAAGACGGCGTAGCTGTAGGCCGGCCACCGAATGCGCGGGAAGTAGACGCCGATAATGGTCGCGAAGAGAAACGCGAATGACGCGTGGCCGGACGGGAAGGAGTGGTAGGCGTCCGACCAGCCGAAGAATGCCGTGGGCGCATCCATCTGTCTGGGCCGAGGCCTGCCCACGACCTGCTTCAGCACCTCCGTGGCGCCCGTCTGGACGGCGTAGCCGACGACGGTGGTGAGAAGCAGCCTCCGCCACCGATGGCCGGCCGCGATGAGCGCGACCGCCAGCAGCGCCGGGGCCAGCTCCCAGCTCCCGAGGTATCTGCCGACGGCCACCATGCCATCCACCACCGGCCGCTGCAGCACATCCGCCTCCAGCGGCCAGCGGATCGGGTCCACGTACACCATCGTCACCGCGGTCAGAAGCAGCGTGAGGGCGATAAGCGCCAGTGCGGTGACCGTACGGGACCGCGGCCGGACGCGCTCGCCGGCCCGGCCGCTGTTTCTGTCAGGCATCATTCGCTCCCGATTCGGCATGGACGGAGGCGGACCGTCGCATTATAGCATCTGCTCGCCCGCGCCTCAATTCCCCGGGACACACGCAGAGCTACATCGGTCTCCCCTCGCGCTCGCCGCCGGTCAGGCTCTCGGAACGCGAGGAGGCCTACGGCCATCCGTCGGAGACGGCAGTCCGGCGGCGGCTCCTGCTTGACACGGCCGTCTCTCTGCCGGTATCCTCCACCTACCGCCTGTTGACCCCACGGAGAGCCGTTCTTGCCACCTTGGCCCGGAGTGATACTATTGGCGCGACCTGCCACACGACAGCCGCTGAGTGAGGACCGCGACGTCCGCAGGAAGATGCTCGCCATCCTGCGCGTGCTCTCGGGCATCGAGGAGCCCCTTGGGGCCCGTGCCATCGGGCGCGAGCTGGAGAAGCTGGGCATCGAGCTGAGCGAGCGGCAGGTGCGCTATCACCTGCAGTTCATGGATGAGCGGGGGCTGACCGAGGCCGTGGGCAACGCCGGCCGGGTGCTGACCGAGCTCGGGCGCCACGAACTCGACGCCGCGCAGGTCGCCGAGAAGGTCGGCTTCGTCGCCGCTCGCATCGACCGCCTCGCCTACACCACCACCTTCGACCTGGAGACCGGTGAGGGCGATGTCATCCTCAACGCATCCCTGATGAGTGCGGAGGACCTTCCGGATGCGCTGGAGTGTGCCCGGGTGGTCATGGACGCCGACCTGTGCATGAGCCATCTGGCGGTGGTGGTCGAGGAGGGAGAGCGGCTCGGCGAGGTGCTGGTGCCCGAGGGTATGGTGGCGGTCGGCACGGTGTGCAGCGTGACCCTCAACGGTGTCCTGCTGCACCACTACATCCCGGTCAACTCCGTCTACGGTGGCCTGCTGCAGCTTCGTGACGGCCATCCGTTGCGCTTCGTGGAGCTGGTCAGCTACGCCGGCTCCTCCATCGACCCGCTGCACATCTTCATCGCCTCGGGGCTTACCTCGTCCTGGGAGGCCGCCACCGAGGGCGCCGGGATGGTCGGAGCGGGCTTCCGGGAGATCCCGGCCGCGGCCCTCGACGACGCCCTGGAGCTGATTGAGCGGATGAAAGAGCTCGGCCTCGGGGGGGTGCTGGCGGTGGGCGCCCCCGGTCAGCCGCTGCTTGACATCCCGGTGGGCATGGACCGCGTGGGACTGGTGGTCATCGGCGGCCTGACGCCCATGGCCGCCGCCAGCGAGCGCGGCATCGAGATCGACCAGCACGCCATGTCCACCACCTGCGACTACGCGAGCCTGAAGCCCATCGAGGAACTGATCCAATGAGACAGGAACCGGAGCAGGCCGCACGCGAGATGGCCGGGTTCCCCACCGCCACGATCTCCGACGCACTCTTCCGCATGGGCCACAAGGAGCGCACCATGGCCGCGCGCATCAAGCCCATGGATCCGCAGATGCGCGTGTTCGGCCCCGCGCTGCCCGTGCACGCCTACGCCGGCGGCACCCACGCTTGCTCGCTGGCCATTGAGGCGGTCGAGGAGGGGCAGGTGATCGTTATCGACGGGGGCGGCTACACCGAGGCCGTGCTCTGGGGGGAGATCTTCAGCCACATGGCGGCCGTGGCCGGCGCCGCCGGGGCGGTGATCGACGGGGCGGTTCGCGACGTGGAGGGCGTGCGCGAGCTGGGCTTCCCGCTCTTCGCCGCCGCCATCACTCCCGCCGCCGGGACCGGCGATAAGCTGGGCGAGGTAGGCATCCCCATCTCCTGCGCCGGCGTGGTAGTCAGCCCAGGCGATTTCGTCTACGGCGATCGCCTGGGCGTGGTCGTGGTGCCGCCAGGGATGGCCGAGGAGGCGCTGGAGCACTGCCGCGGCATCGCCGAGAAGGAGCGGCAGACGCTCGACGAGCTGCGCGCAAAGCTTCGGGAGCGGTCCTGATGGCCACCGAGAGCGCCGCCGGGGGTGAGCTTCTGGTCGTGGACACCACCGGCCGCTCCGACTACCCGCGGGAGGCGCTGGCGCAGCTTGGCGGTCTGCCGGTGCGCCTCGAGCCCCGCCGCGCCGGCAGCACAGAGGAGCTTGTCGAGTGCGCCGCGGACGCGGACGCCATCCTCATCGGCGGGGTCGCCGTGACCCGCGAGGCCCTGCAGACTCTCCCGAGGCTGCGGGGCATCGTCCGCTACGGGGTGGGGCTGGATAACGTGGACCTGGACGCCGCCGACGAGCTGGGCGTTCAGGTGCGCAACGTGCACGACTTCTGCACCGAGGAGATCGCCGACCACGCCCTGGGGATGCTTCTGGCCCTGGTGAGGCGCATCTGCCACTTTGCCCAGCGCACCCGCGCCGGAAGCTGGAGCGCGGGCCGCGACGCGCAGATCCGGCGGCTGCGCGGCCAGCAGGCCGGGGTCATCGGCCTGGGGGCCATCGGCAGCGCCCTCGCTACGCGGCTGCAGGCTCTGGGGATGGAGGTCGTGGCCTGGGACCCCTACGTGGAGCCCGCCGCGGCGCGTGAGCTGGGCGTTGCCCTCGTCGAGCTGAAGGAGCTCCTGCGCGGCTCCGACGTGATCTCAATCAACTGCCCGCTCACCGACGAGACCAGGCACCTGATCGGCGGCGCCGAGCTATCGCTGATGAAGCCCGGCGCGATCCTCATCAACACGGCCCGCGGGGCGATCATCGACGAGAGGGCGCTGATCGAGGCGCTGGAGGCCGGAGAGATCGCCGCTGCAGGGCTGGATGTGCTGGAGCAGGAGCCGCCCGAGGAGGGCAATCCGCTGCCGGGCATGCCCAACGTCATCGTCACACCGCACGTGGCGTGGCTGTCGCACCGGGCGAAGCACGATCTGGTCGTGGGGGCCTTCCGGCAGCTTGCGGAGGTGCTGGAGAAGTCTCGCACGAGACAGTGAAGTGGTGCGTTGCGTCCGCACACTTCACCGGCGCGCTCGCCCTCGGTGGCCCTGCGCTTGCGTGACTGAGGGTGGGGTCGGCCGCAGCGCAGTCTGATCCCGGTGGACGCATGCCGTTGTGTCGTTGCTTGCAGCTTGCGGCTACTCGTACCTCAGACACTCGATGGGGTCGAGCAGGGCGGCCTTGCGGGCCGGGTACCAGCCGAAAAAGACCCCAACGGCAGCGGCGAAGAGGAAGCTGACCGCGACGGCCCATGGGGGCACGAGCGTCTGCCAACCCAGAGTCCCGCCCAGCGCGCGAGAGGCGGCGAAGCCGATCGCGATGCCGATGCCGCCGCCGAGGACGCTGAGCATCACGGACTCGATGAGGAACTGGGCCAGGACATCGCGCTGGCGTGCGCCGACGGCCTTGCGGATGCCGATCTCGCGGGTGCGCTCGGTCACCGACACCAGCATGATGTTCATGATCCCGACGCCACCGACGATCAGGGACACCAGCGCGATCCCGCCCACGAAGAAGGTAAGCTGCTGGGTGGTCTCCGTCATGGTGGTGAGCATCTCGGTCTGATCGTGGATGCGGAAGTCCTCGGTCATCTCGGTCACGCGGTGCGTACGTCTCAGTATCTGCGTGACCTGCTCAATGACCTTCGGGACGGCATCCTCGCTGACGGCGGAGATGTAGATCCCGCGCAGGTCGGCACTGCCCACCAGGCGCTGCCGCGCCGTGCTGAGGGGGATGACGATCTGATCGTCGGGGTTGCCCCAGCCCCCGCCCTTCTCCTCCAGGATCCCGATGACCTCAAATGGGATGCCATCGACGCGTATGAACTCACCGACCAGGGGACGGCCGTAGAACAGCTCGTTGACAACCTCCTGGCCCAGCATACAGACGCGGGCGCGGGCCCGTTGCTCGGTGGGGCTCATGAAGCGGCCATGCGCCACCTCGAAGCTCATTACGTGTGACCACTCAGGGGTCGTCCCCACCACCTGGGTGGAATGGGTGAGATTCCGGTACTTGGCGGTGGCGCTCGCCTGCACTACAGGCGCAATGCCCGACACCCCCCGCAGCTGTTCCTCGAGCGCCTCGACATCCTCGGGGACGAGTCGTCCAGGGCGCGAGCTGCGTCCGAAGCCCCGGCCCCCGCCGGGCCTGACCATGATCAGGTTCGTGCCCAGGGAGCGGATGCGCTCCAGGGTATCGGCCTTGAGGCCCTCGCCGATGGCCACCACCGTGAGGACGGCCGCCACGCCGATGATCACTCCCAGCATGGTCAGCACCGACCTGGTCTTGTTGGCCATCAGGCTCTGGTAAGCCGACCGCAGCGCCTCCACCAGACTCACGCGCTATCACCGGCCATCGCGAACTCGTGGTTGCGGGCGTCGCCGACGATCTCCCCGTCCACCAGCCGCACCACCCGCTGACAGCGCTCGGCCACGCGGGGATCGTGGGTGACCGTGACTATAGTTATGCCCTCGGCGTTCAAGTCATCGAACAGGTCCAGTATCTCGGCTCCGGTGGCCGTGTCGAGGTTACCGGTGGGCTCGTCGGCCAGCACGATGCTGGGGCTGTTGACCAGGGCTCGAGCGATGGCCACGCGTTGCTGCTCGCCTCCCGACATCTCCCGGGGTCGGTGGTGCGCCCGGTCCCCCAGGCCGACCCGCTCCAGTGAGCGCATCGCCGTCTCCACGCGGTCCCCCGCCCCCCCGTAGACCAGCGGCAGCCCCACGTTCTGCAGGGCCGTGGCTCGCGGTAGGAGGTTGAACTGTTGGAAGACGAAGCCGATCTGGCGGTTGCGAACACTCGCCAGCCGGTCGG
>JBNGDZ010000068.1:12199-14155 GCA_049975765.1 Armatimonadota bacterium | reverse complement strand
GACGCCGGCGGCGACTTCCGGCGCCGGCGTGGGCCAGCCGCGCTCCAGCCCCTCCGGCCACTCGCGCATCAGGTGCAGCGCCGGCTGCACGTCGCGATGGGCGAAGAGGCCGATCTCGCAGAGCCCGAACAGCGGCTGATCGATCAGCGTCCACCCGAACCCACCGGGCCGCTCCGCGAACACCAGCTCGCCGAAGCGGTCTGGCTCCAGGAACTTCGCGTAGGTCGGAGACCAGATGCTGAGCTGGCCCTCGCCCGCGTAGCGCTCCCGGCCGAGGTTGAAGCCCCAGACGTCGCCGGGCCGGGGCGCGCCGCCGAGACTGTCGAGGCCGATCGCGACCTCGACGGCCCAGAAGTCATCGCCCGTCTGCGCGGCGGCGTCCACGTCGGCGTCCCAGGAGGCATCGCCCGGAATGCGGTCATCGTAGACCGTGCCGAGGCTGTTGACGATCACATGGGCGTAGGTCTTCCGATCGTGGTTGGTGTCCAGGAACAGCTCGATGCAGTCATCGCGCCAGATCGCATCATCGCGCTCGGTCATCTGGGCGCGGAGCGCGTCCGTGTTCGGCTCCTCGCAGCGCACGCCGATGTAGAGCCTCTCGGCGTCCCAGCACACACGGGCGTCGGTCCGCACCGGCGCGAACGCGGACATGTCTGTCTCCACGAAGCCGCGCAGGATCGCCGAGGAATCGGCCCAGCAGGCGTCGCCAAGGACCCCGTCGATGGCCGGCGGCGCATCGGTCATGCCGGCAGTGGCGACGGGCGTCGGGGCAAGGTCAGCCGCAGGCAGCGGCGAGGCGAGACACAGCACGGCCAGCAGCGTCAACCAGCGCATGGTTATCCTCCTCAGCGGCCGGTACACGCACGTTCACTGTGAGGTTGGCTGCGAGATGGCGGAAGTCCTTCCAGGAAGATCGACACGCGAGGGGCACCGGGACTAGCCGGGGACCTCCCAGGTTCCACCCCGGCCCGGGGCACCGCAAAGGCCGTCAGTGTATCGTCGGCTCCAGCGTCTCCCGCTCGGGGCGGATCTCAGCCATGCGCACTGCGCGCCCGCCCTGGCGCTGGGAGCGGTCCGCGGCCACCAGCACCGCGATGGCCTCCAGCATCTCATCATAGTTGATCGGCGGCTCGCCCGACCGGGCCATCTCCAGAAAGCGTCTCATCATGTGCTTGTAGAACGTGTGGCCCGTGGTTTCGAAGCGCACGCAGCAGTCGGCGGTGAAGAGCTGCCCCTGGTGGCGGGGAGCGGCCTCACGCAGAAGCTGTAGGCTCGCCGACCGCCCGTCGGCGAAGCTGCAGGAGAGCAGGTCGAACTCGTGCTCGCCGAGGTTGGCGACGCTCTCCACGCCCGGGCCCATGATGGCGGTAAGCATGTCGGAGAGGTGGATGCCGTAGAAGAACAGCTCGCCGGGGCCGATAAGGTCGGCGTGCACGATCTCCTCGTCGCCGATCTCCTCCAGCGCCGCGGCCAGCTCGTCGGCGTAGCGCAGGCCCGACGCGGACATGACCGGTGCGCCGTGCTCCAGCGCGAGGCCGATGATGTCCCAGGCGTCGTCCATGTGCAGCGCCAGGGGCTTGTCGATGAAGACCGGGAGGCTCTCCTCGAGGAAGGGCTCCGCCTGGCGCAGGTGCTGGGCGCCGTCGCGGGAGCAGATCAGCGCCGCGTCCACCATCCCCAGCAGGTCGCGAGGGTTGTGGACGACGATCTCGATGCCCCACTCATCCTGGAGCTGCGCGATGCGTGCGGGTTCGTTGTCCTGATTGCACAGGGCCGCCACCACCGCACCATCCAGGTGCATGGGCTCGGAGGAGTCCGTGTTGAAGATGCGGCAGAAGGCATCGACGTGGGTCGATTCGAGCGAGACGATGCCAAGCTTGATCACTGCTGCTCACGCCTTTCGTGGCGCCTGCGCCACCGCTCGGCCCAGTCCTCGATGGTCCGCTGATCGGTGCG
>JBNGDZ010000068.1:0-12189 GCA_049975765.1 Armatimonadota bacterium | reverse complement strand
GCCAGCGAGCGGGGCGGCACGTCCCTGGTGATTACCGAGCCGGCCGCGGTGTAGGCGCCCTCCCCCACGGTCACCGGCGCTATCAGGATAGTGTCGCTGCCGATGAAGACCCCGTCCTCGATGGTGGTCTGATGCTTGTCGAAGCCGTCGTAGTTGCAGGTGATGGCCCCGGCGCCGATGTTGCAGTCCTCGCCCACGGTGGCGTCGCCGAGGTAGGAGAAGTGCTGCATCTTCGATCTGTCGCCCAGGTGCGCGCGGTTCATCTCCGCCGAGCTGCCCACCTTGCAGCCTGCGCCGACAGTGCTGTGGCCTCGGAGAAGCGAGAACGGCCCGACCTGCGATTCATCCCCCACCTCGCTCTCATCGATGACCGTGTGATCCCGCAGCAGCACCCTGTCGCCGATGGTGGCCGAGCGCAGCGTCACCTGCCCGCGTATCTCGCACCCCGAGCCCACAGTGGTCTCGCCCACCAGGTGGCAGCCGGGGCCGATGACCGTGTCGCGCCCCACGCCGACGCCAGCGTCGATGAAGGTCGAGGGCGGATCGACGAGGGTCACCCCGGCCAGCATCAGCTCCTCCCGGATGCGGTCGCGGGCCACGCGCTCGGCCTCGGCAAGCTGCACGCGGTCGTTGATGCCCATGACCTCCGAGGAGTCGGCCGTCGCCAGGGCCGAGACTCTCCGTCCGTAGGCCACCAGCACACCCAGCGCGTCGGTGAGGTAGAGCTCGCCCTGCTCGTTGTCGGGCGTGATCTGCTCCAGCGCGGCGCTCAGGGCCCGCGCCTCGAAGACATAGATGCCGGTGTTGATCTCCCGGATCGCACGCTGCTCGTCGGTGGCGTCGGCGTGCTCAACGATGCCGGAGACGGCCCCCGCGCCGTCGCGAACGATCCGCCCGTAGCCGGTGGGATCATCGAGCTCGGTGGTGAGAACGGTGGCCGCCGCCCCCTCGGTCCGGTGATGCTCCAGCAGCGCCCGCAGCGTGTCGGGCCTCACCAGCGGGATGTCGGCGTAGGTGACAAGGACGTTGCCCTCAAAGCCCTCCAGGGCTGGCTGCGCGCAGATGACGGCGTGGCCGGTGCCGCGCTGCTCGGCCTGCTCGCAGACCTCCGCCCGGCCGGAGATGACCTCTACGACGCGCTCCGCACCCACGCCCACCACCACGATGCAGCGCTCCGGCTCCAGCTCACCGATGGTGCACAGCACGTGGTCGATCATCGGCCGTCCGGCCACCTGATGCAGGGGCTTGGGCACATCCGAGCACATCCGCGTGCCCTCGCCGGCCGCGAGTATCACGCACGCAAGTGGCACATCTATCTCTCCCTGAACGCCTCGTCGGGGCGAAGCGGCGACCTCCCCGTGGGGGCGCCTGCGACTTCTCTCTCCGCGTGACAGATCTCACTCACTGCGACGGAAGCAGTGGCAGACGGGCTCGGCCTGCTCCTTTTCGGCCTCGGGCTGCTCCTCCGCCCGCTCCTCCTCGGCCGGGGGGCACTGCACGCCCAGGGCCGCGGTGACGGCCTTCTCCAGCCGCCGGTCATCGCCCTCGGTGTAACCCTCGTGGTAGTGGACGATCTTGCCGTCGCGGCCGATGATGAAGATCGCCGGCAGGGCCCGCACACGGTAGAGCTTCGAGATGCGGCGCTGTAGGTCAGAGACCACGGGGTGGGCGATCTCCTGCTCCCGGACCAGCGCCCGGACCTGCTCCAGCCCCTCCTGGTCCTCGTCTAGGCTGATGGAGACCAGCCGCATGCCCTCCTGGCTGTAGCGGTCCGCAAGCTGCTCCAGCATGGACAGGTGCTCGCCGGCGTCCCGGTACCAGGTGATGAAGAAGTTAAGGACCGCGACTTTGCCCTTCCAGTCGGCGAGCGTGATGGGGGCCCCCTCCAGAGTCGTGGCGGTGAACTGCGGGGCCTCTGTTCCGGGCGCCAGCGGCTGGGGCGTCTGTTCGGTGTCGGCCGCGCTCACCAGACACAGACCGGCCAGCAGCACAACAACAGGGACACGCACACGCACCACCTCCCGCCGGGCGAATGGCCGTCGGGGGGCTGATTCGAGCCTACAGGGTCGAGGACCTTCTCCTGTCGCGGTAGGCCGCAGCCATGGTGGCCATCTCTCGCGGCGTGGCCACAGCGATGAGCACGATGCGGTCGTCGCCGGAGGTCCATGAGGTCATGCAGGTCTCCCCCACCTCGCGAATGTCAAAGCCGCCGACACGCTCCGTGACCAGCCAGCCGGTGCGGTAGGGGTGCCAGTCGTGGGGTCCCTCCACCACCGAGACCTGGCAGCTGCCTACGTCGTAGATGGTCCAGGCGACGGCCAGGCCATCCACCTTCACCACCAGGTTGCGGCGCTCCACCCAGCGCTCAGACCACGGGTTGCACCCTACGGTGGCGTAGCCGTCGGGAGGGAAGGGGCCGGTGACACCCGCGTGTTGATAGTGGAGGTTGGTGAGTTCGAGCGCGCGGTCAGTGCTCATGAAGTAGACGGTGCTGAGGATAAACGCGATGCTGATGGCAATAGCGCCGACGGCCGCGATGCCCACCAGCCGTCGCACAGCGGGAACGGAGCGTGCGCGGGCGGGCCGGCCCTCGGCATCGTCCAGCCGCGCTCGAAGGCGGGAGAAGAAGCCTTCCGGGACCGGTTCGGCAGGCCGGGCCTCCCGCTCCACCAGCCGCTTGGCGGCCGTGAGCTCGCCCACCCTCTGGCTGCACTCCGGGCACACCAGCAGGTGTGCCGCGACCATCTTCCGCCGCCTCGCATCCAGTTCGTCGTCCACCAGAGCCGAAAGAAGCTCTCTTGTCTCCCGACAGCCATTAGCCATGCTCAGATCAACCCTCGCGCCTGCGCGTACCCCCTGAGCTTGTCCTGCAACAGCCCCCGCCCACGTGCGATCCGCGAGCGGACCGTGCCGATGGGGATGTCCAGCGTCTCGGCGATCTCCTTATAGGACATCCCGTGCATGTCGCACAGCAGCACGGCTTCGCGGAACACCTCCGGGATCTCGCTCAGCGCCTCCTCCACCTCGGCGTCGAGCTGGCCCTCCAGCGCCGCAAGCTCCGGCTCCTCGGCCATCCCCTCCTGCGAGACCTTCCCCAGCTCCTCGCGCGGAAGCAACTCCCAGGTGGTCATCTCGGGTGTGCGCCGCCGCCTCCGGAACTCGTTTATGTACGTATTGGTGAGAATCCGCAGGATCCAGGCCCGGAAGTTGGTCCCGAGCTCAAACTGGTCGAAGGCACTGTAGGCCTTGAGAAGCGCCTCCTGGGCAACGTCCTCGGCGTCGGCCTGATCACCGGTCATCCGGAGAGCCGCGCGGAAGATGTCACGCTCGTGTTTTCGGACCAGCCGCTCGAACTCGCTGCGCCGCGAGGCGCCGTCGGAGCTCGAGCTGATCAGCCTGAGCGTCATCGGGGCGCTCCCCGTGCGAGGCCCGTGCAGGACCTCCGTTGATGGTAACGTCGCGAGGGGTCGCGGCGGTTCCCGCGTGCGGCAGCGAAGCGTCATCCGCCGGCAGGCTCGTCCTCGCCTGTCGCCAGCGACTTGATAGGTCTGCGAATGTACCCCCGGACCCCCCTGAACCACCGCTCGGCGGTGGGCCGCGCGTTGAGCTTCTCGCGCTCCTCTTCGGTCAGCAGGTGCGGGGCCACCCGCTCCTTGAGCTTGCAGACCGCCCGCCAGTCGTTGTCGCGGATGTACGGAAGCACCAGGGCGGCCAGAGGGTTCGCCCCGGCCATGATGGCGGCGGCGAAGTCCACGAGCACCGGCTCCCCGTCGGCCGTCACCAGGATATTGTCCAGCTTCTCGAGGTCTCCGTGCGCGATACCGCGTTCGTGAAGCCGGGTGATGAGGCCTTCGAGGCGGTCGAAGAACTCCGCCGCGAGCTCCCCCTCCTCGACCTCGGTGACACCGCGGGCGTCGATATAGGTCAGGATAACCATCCAGGGCCGGGGCATGCCCAGCAGCTCGGGCACATTCGCGATGCCCTCCGCCCGGCGCAGCGCTGCCGCCTCCCGCTGGGCCAGGAAGGAGCCAAGAACGGCGCGCTTGAACAGATTCCCGCCCCGGCCGTAGTCCTTGACGACCGCATCCTGCCCCCCGAGTCGAATGCGCCTCACCTCCGGCCGAGCCCGCCAGGCTGTGCGGAGCACCTCTACGGTCAGCCGGTCAACGTCCTGGGGCGTCAGCGAGCCCCACTGGCGGACACTCACTGTCCCGCCTCCTCAGCACCGCTGTCGGAGCTCACGGGCGGTCTCGCTAGCGCCGTCGTCACACGAATGGCGCCGAAGGGGCACTTCGCGCACTCCATGCAGCTCACACAGAGGTTGCTCCCCAGATCCCGCCTGGGGTCGATGCCCGCCGGACACTCCCGCACACACCACATGCAGTCGGTGCACCTCTCGCGATCGTAGTGCATCCGTATGAGGCTGACGCGATTGCACAGCGAGAAGATCGCGCCAAGCGGACAGAATGCGTGGCAGAACGGTCGGCGGACGAGGACGAAGCTGATCAGGAAGGCCACCAGGATGCCGATCTTCAGCGCCCACCAGCCGCCCAGGGCCTCCCGGAGCTCGGGCCGGACGATCGGCTGGAAGATGCTCCCCTGCAGCGCTCCCTGGGGGCAGAGTTTGCAGAACCAGGGCTCCCATGTAAGATACGGGATGATCAGCGCCAGCCCCAGGAGCATGACGTATTTGGAGTACCCGGCCCACCGCGGCAGCCGCCAGTGCCTCTTGCGCACGCGTGCCAGCAGATCCTGCACCAACCCGAAAGGGCACAGCCAGCCGCACATGGCCCGGCCGATGAGGGCGCTGGCGGCCAGCATCGACCCCAGGATGTAGAGCGGGGCCAGAAGCGAGACTCTCAGCGCCGGCATGGAGTTCTGCAGCGCGCCCAGCGGGCAGGCGACCCCAGCGGTGGGACAGGCCCAGCAGTTCAGCGCCGGGAAGCAGACGCCGCGCAGGTCGATCAGGAAGCGGGCATTGAGGAGGAAGGCGGCAGCAAGCTGCACATGGCGGCGGAAGCGCAGATAGAGGGGGACGCGGGGCGCGTCGCCGTCGGCCATGGCGCTATCACTCCAGGCCGATACACGCTGTGCACAGCGTCATGGCGTGGCTGCGGACCCAGGTGTGCTGGCCCAGGTGAATGCCGTAGACCATGGTCGCGATGCCCAACAGTGCGAGCGGCAGCCAGAGCCAGCGCACGCGTCTCACCCTCATAGGTTGCGCAGATACATGCAGTCGCGAAGGACAGCGGCCCGCTTATCCTCGCAGTTGGAGGGGCTAAACTCCACTGCCACGTACCCCTCGTAGCCGCCCTGGCGCAGGCGATCGATCAGGGGCGCATAGTCGATGACGCCGTCGGCGAGCGCCACGCGCTCCACGCGCTCAGGGTCACCGTTGAGGGGACCGTAGTTCTGCGCGTGGAGGTGGAACACGTCGGGAACGACGGGGTCGAGCCGCTCCAGCGCGTCCTCCCCATTGAGGCTCGGAGCGGCCTGGTAGTTGACTCCGAAGTGGTCGGAGCCAACCTCATCGACGAGTCGTCGGGCGCTCTCACCGGTGTCCGCCAGGGTGTTGTTGTGCATCTCGGCGGCCAGCCGCATGCCCATCTTCTGAGCCGCAGCCGCGGCCTCGGCGCACTCCCGAACTGTTTGCTTCCAGACACCCTCGTCCGCCTCGTCCGAGCCGATGTCGCTGGCCCAGACCCGGATGACCGGCGCGTCGAGGCCGGCCGCGATCTGCAGCGCGTCCCGCAGCGGCATGCTGTCCCTCTCCGTCGCGCCCAGGTAGACGTACGATCCGAAGACCGCGACCTTCAGCCCCCGGTCGGCGACCATTCTCCTGGCCGCCTCGACGCGGTTGGCGTCGTACTCCTCGGAGATGTGGGGCTCTCTACCCCAGATCTCCACGCCGTCCAGGCCAGCCTCACAAGCGATGTCCAGGCTGTACTCAAGCAGCCGCTCGCGGAAGGCGATCGTGCACAGAGCCGTCTTGATCGGTTGGGGATTGTCCCCTGACACCTGCCACTACCCTTTCTCCCCGCGCACCTGTGGCGGTCTGCGAACTCCGGCGGTCGCCTCCTCGACCGCCCTGTCACCACTGCCGGCGGCTGTACTACCGCTCTATCTCGACCGGCTGGCCGCTCTTCGCTGACTCGTGGATCGCGACCAGCACGCGCGTGTTCTCCAGTCCGTCCCCCGGGCTGACGGACGGCTCTCGACGCTCGATGACGCAGTCGGCGAAGTGCCGTATGCTCTGGACTCCGAAGCCGTTGGGCACGCCCTGGACCTCGGTGACAACGGCCATGTCCGGATACTCCCCCCCCTCCTCGGCGGTGAACGTCTGCAGCATCCGGTGGGAGCTTGCATCGACGAAGGCCGTTCCCTCCGAGCCGATCATCTCCAGCTTGAAGTCAAAGACGGTTGGCATCTCCTCGGACATGATCCAGCAGGTCTCAATGTGCGCCACGCCGCCGCCCTCCAGCTCCGCCACGGTAAGGAAGAAGTCCGGGGTGTCGATGCCCCGCGCGCTCAGCACCTTCGACCGCGAAACGGAGTATACCCGCGAGATCTCATCATCGAACAGCCACCTGACCAGGTCCACCGCGTGGCTGCCCAGGAACCAGATCACCGTGGAGTCCCCCGCCCAGCTCAGCATCTGCGTGGGGACGAAGATGGTGTCATTGAGCCGCACGGTCATCATCTGCGGCTCCCCCATCTCGCCGGAGGCGATCTTCTCCTTGATTCCCCACATGGCCGGGTTCCAGCGGTTGTGAAAGTCCACCATCAGCGTGACGCCGTTCGCCTCGGCCGCGTCGATCATGGCCTGGCAGTCCTCCACCGTGGTCGCCATGGGCTTCTCCAGCAGCACGTGCTTGCCGGCCTCGGCGGCGGCAACGGCAATCTCGCGGTGCAGAAAGTCGGGGGTGACGACGGAGACCGCGTCGATGTCCTCGTCGGCCAGCAGCTCCTGGTAGTCGGTGGTCCAGCGCTCCGCCCCATACTCCTCAGCGCGCTCCCGCACCAGCTCCTCGTTGAGGTCGCAGATGCAGACCAGCTCCGCGTCCGGGTGCGTCGAGTAGGTCTTGAGGTGAGTCTCGCCCCACACGCCTGTGCCGATAACGCCGAAGCCGCGGCTCTCCCTCACTGTGAGCACCTCGCTGGCCGTCAGTTGTCTCCCGCTCACCCTGGATCCGTCGGGGGGCCTCCCTGGAACGGCACCGCGATTATAAGCCATAGCGAAAAACCGTGTCAACGTGGCTTGCCGCGGCTTCTGTCAGCCGCGGTTGCCGGGCCGACACGCCCTCACCCGCGGCCCGGTCCGGCCCACATGTTGCGAGGTCCTGGCGCCCTCACCACCGAAGGACTCCGTGCCACAGGCCGGTATTCGACGATCCACCTGAAGCGAATGGAACGAGAGGGCGAGACAGATGTCTGATTCCCCAAGGATATACTTCATGAACCAGGGCGCGAGCGCGTTGGAGTGGTTCTTCCGCGGCCCCTCCGCGGCGCGGGCTCGGGAGCTGGGCTGGGACATCTGGATCAACGACCGCGGCGAGGCCATCGAGCCGGCGGAGTGGGCGGAGATCATCGCCGACGCCCAGGCCCTCCTGACCACCTGGGGCTCGCCCAAGCTTGACGCGGAGCTGCTCGCCCGCAACGAGGCCCTGCAGATCGTCGGGCATGTGGGCGGCTCGGTGGCCCCCTATGTGTCGGAGGAGGTCTTCGAGCGCGGCGTGCGGGTCTGCACGGCCAATCCGCTGATGGCCCGGACGGTGGCGGAGCACTGCATCATGCTCATGCTCATGGGCCTGCGGCGGGCCCACGATCATATCAAGCTGGGGACGCGCTGCGAGACGATGAACCACTACAAGGACTGGCGGGTGCGCGTGCCGCAGGAGTGCACCATCGGCATCTGGGGCTTCGGCGACATCGCCTCCTGGGTGCTGGAGCTGTTGCGGCCCTTCGAGCCGCGCGAGGTGCTGGTGGTCAGTGGCCACCTGGGCGGGGACGACGCGGCAGAGAAGGGCATGCGCAAGGTGCAGTTCGAGGACCTGTTTCGCGAGGCGGACGTGATCTTCACACTCGCGGGCATGACGGTTGAGAACACCGGGCGCGTCGGCGCCGAGCAGCTTCGGGCGATGAAGAATGGCTCTATCATCATCAACGTGGGCCGCGCGCCGCTGATCCAGCCCGAGCCGCTGCTGGCGGAGCTGCAGACCGGCCGGATCATGGGCATCTTCGACGTCTACGAGAGGGAGCCGCTGCCGGATGAGCATCCGTTCAACGACCTGCCCAACGTGATCCTCAGCCCGCACTACGCAGGGACCGGCCGCGACGCGCGCTACATGGAGGCCATGCTCGACGAGATCGACCGCTTCTTCCGCGGGGAGAAGCTGCAGTACGAGATCCGCCGGTCGCGCGCCAGGCAGATGACGGACATGGGCGCGGTGCGAAGGGTGCAGAAGGAGCAATAGTGACATCGAGAGACTGGGAGAGGACGTCATGAGTCAGCGGGAAGACGGCTCGCACCTGAAGGTTGGCTGGTCCCAGACCGAGATCACGCCGCCCGAACCCACGCTCATCGCGGGGCAGTTCCACGCCCGCGTCATGGAGGGAGTCCAGGACCCCGTCACCGCAACCGCCCTTGCCCTGGAGCAGGGCGACGAGCACGTGGTGTTCGTAAGCTGCGATCTCGTCGCGATCGCGGACGAGCTGCGCGAGGCGGTCACGCAGCGTCTGGAGGCGGAGGCGGAAACGCCCCGGGCGCAGGCCATCATCATGAACGCCACGCACACGCATACTGGGCCGGAGACTCGGTACCGCCGGTACGGCGACGGGCATACGTCCTCGTACGCAGGCGTGGAGCTGGAGGTCATGGAGATCGCCGACTACGTGGAGTTCGCCGCCGACCGGATCGCGGCGGCGATACGCGAGGCATGGGAGAGCCGGGAGGAGGGCTCGGTGGCCTTCGGCCTCGGATACGCCGTCGTGGGCCGCAACCGGCGATGGGTGGACGTGGACGGCCGCTCGACGATGTACGGCGACACGAACACGCCCGAGTTCAGCCACATCGAGGGCTACGAGGACCACTCCGTCAACGTGCTGGCGACCTACGACGCGGGGGGCGAGCTGACCGGCGTGATCGTCAACGTCCCGTGCCCCTCGCAGGTGACGGAGAACCTGTTCGTCATCAGCGCCGACTACTGGCACGAGACGCGCCATGAGCTGCGACGCCGCCTGGGCGAGGAGCTCTTTGTGCTGCCACAGGCCTCCGCGGCCGGCGATCAGTCGCCGCACCCCATCTATGACAAGCGCGCCATCACCCGGATGTTCGAGCTCAAGGGGCGCAGCGAGCGCGAGGACATCGCCCATCGCATCGCCGACGCGGTGGAGGAGGTCCTCGGGTCCCTGGGCGGCACGCGCGATGCCTCCCCGGAGCTGCACCACGAGCTGAAGACGCTGCAGGTGCCGCTCCGGGCGTTGACCGAGGATGACGCCCGCGAGGCCGAGCAGGAGGCCGCGGTCTGGCGCGAGCGGTACGACGCCGAGATGCAGAAGCTGGAGGAGAGCCCCGAGCTGCGCGAGGAGCCGCGATGGTACGTCGATGTCACGAGGTGCTACCGCCGCATGCGCTGGTACCAGGGGGTGGTCGAGCGCTTCGAGCTGCAGCAGGAGGACCCGCACAGGCCGGTACGGGTCCACGTGGTCCGACTGGGGGACGTGGCCTTCGGTACTAACCCGTTCGAGTATTACCTCGACTTTGGCATCTACATCAAGGCGCGAAGTCCGGCGGTGCAGACGTTCCTGGTGCAACTGGCCGGATCGGGCAGCTACGTCCCCAGCGCCAGGTCCATCGCCGGCGGGGGCTACGGCTCGGTGCCGGCCAGCACGCCGATAGGGCCCGCAGGTGGCCGCCAGGTGGCGGAGGTCACGATCGAGACCATCCAAGAGATGTGGACGGACACCAGGTAGAGATCACCTATGCGAAGCCGAACCGTGCGTTCGCTCATCATCGTAGGACTGTCCGTGTGCCTTGTCTCGGCCGCGTTCGCCGCAGAGGGGTGGCGCATCGCTTTCGGCGGCGGCTGCATCACCGGGATCGTCGGGACACTGGCGAAGTACGGCCTGCCGCGCACATACCTCACCGACGAGGAGCTGGCCGATCCTGAGGTGCTGGCCGACTTCCAGGTGGTCATCGTCACGGCTCCGGTCGGCAACGCCGGTGCGGTCAGCCGGGCCGTCGCCGACTTCGTGGCCGACGGCGGCTACGCGATCACCGAGTCCCATGCCATCCCGCCGGAGAGCGTCATCGCCGGCGAGCGGCTCGGGCCCAAGCGCAGCCCCAACATGATCTTCCGCGACGTTGACCATCCCATCTCCCGGGCCATGCAGGGCACCGGCGCCATCAACACCCGCGGCTACCAGGCCATGGCCATCACCCCGGCCGACGCCGATGCCGCCACGGTGCTGGCACACTTCACCGACGACGGCGTGCCGGACAAGTACCGCGGAGAGCTGACCGGCGGGCGCGCGGACCTGCCGGCGATGATGCTCATCAAGCACGGGGCGGGGCAGTGGCTCTACTCCGGGGCACCCATCGGGGTCTCGCTGGCACTGCAGGGCCCCCAACTGCAGCCGGCTGTCCTGGCGGCGCTGGAACATTTCAGCCACGGCGACCTGGCGCCGCGCTTCGTCACGCTGCGGGAGAGCTTCTCCTTCGAGCTGCCCAGCTCCCACGAGGGCGAGCGGCTGCTGCCGCAGATCCAGTGGTCGCCGCGGGTCGAGGAGCAGGCGGAGCGTCCAGCCCCGCGCGAGGAGGCGGCCGAGGAGCTCCCGGAGGGCTTCGAGCCCCTGGACTTCCCCGAGGATGCGCCCGAGGATCTGGTGCTGACCGGCACGCTTGTGGCCGGGGGATCCGCGAAGATCATGCTGCCGTGGCTCAACGGGCGCTGGTACCGGATCGTGCGGATCGCCGAGGGTCGCGTAGAGCTCGTGGCGGTGGACAACGGCCATGAGCGGCGGCTCGCGGACGCGCCGATGCCGACGGGCAATGGACCGATGCAGGTCGTGATTCGCCGCCGGCCCCACAGCGTCACCGTCTTCGCCGGTAGCAGCGCGCTGCTCATGGCGCCGCTGGAGCCCATGGCCGGCACCTTCGCCTCGAACGGGCTTCAGGAGGCCTTCGTGCAGCCCTGCGCACCCGTGGTGTTCGAGGACGACTTCATGCGCGCGGAGGGCACGGGCAACCCCTGGGAGACACCCTCCGGCACCTGGAAGCTCTTCCAGGTCGAGGGCGAGCCGGAGCACGGTGCCAACCCCTTCGCCTTCCGCGCCCAGTCAGACGCCATCGCCACGGCTCTGGCCGGCTACTGGTTCTGGGACGACTACGACTACTCGGTGGCCGTGCGGCCACAGGCCGAGTCCGTCTCCCTGCTCGCGCACTGGCAGGACGAGGAGGACTATCTGGAGCTGCGCCTGCGGCTGCCTGAGGGCGGCGAGGCCTCCCTGGAGCTGATACGAATGCAGCCGGGGGGCGAGCGCGTCCTGTCCTCCTCGCCGGTGGAGGCGGCCCGGGATCGCTGGCACCAGCTTCGCCTGCGCGTCTCCCGCGGTCGGGCCCTGTGTGATCTCAACGGCCGGGAGGTTCTGCGCGTCGCAAACGAGGCGCTGCGCGGTCGGGGCATGGTGGGCCTGCGCCTCCGCGGGGGCTCGGGGTTCTTCGACGATGCGCGTGTGGGGCCCTGGGAGGCCCTGCCTCTGCCCCTCGATGGCGAGGGGGCCTGGCGGGTCGAGCGCGGTCGCCTGAAGGCCCTCCGGGCGGGCATCGCCCTGGAGCCGACCGGCTCGGCGACGGCCGTTGCGCCCATGGGGCCGCTGACCAACGTGCATGCCTCGGCCGCCCTGCGGCTCGGTCAGGCCCGACAGGCCGGCCTTCTGCTCCGCTACCGCAGCCCTCGCGACCACTTCGAGGTCGGACTGTCACGACGCGACGGCCTGCGCCTCGTACTGGCGCGCATGGCCGACGGCCAGCGGACGGTGCTTGCGGAGAGGGCCCTCGGCGGCGCCCCCGGCGACTGGCACGAACTCTCGGCGACCATGGATGGCGGTCACGTCCGCGTGCGCGTGGATGGCCAGCAGGCCCTGAGCGCGGCTGACGGCACCATGGCGGCCGGACGGGTGGCGCTGGCC
>JBNGDZ010000067.1:0-14256 GCA_049975765.1 Armatimonadota bacterium | reverse complement strand
ACGACATACAGGTCATCGTCTACCCGAACAGCCGCACGGTCGTGGTGAACGGCCAGGAGCACACGCTCGACCGCACCACGCTCCGCAAGCACAACCGCACCTACGTCCCGGTGCGGCCCTTCGCGGCCATCTTCGGCATCGCCACCGAGTGGGACTTCGAGGACGACCGGGCCTACGTCACCTATCAGGAGTAGCCAGCCACGGGGTGCGCCCGGACGTGCTCGAGCCATGCTGGATGCAACGGCCCAGGAGAGGCTGATAGAGGCCGCACGTGAGGCGCGGAAGCGGGCGTATGTACCGTATTCGAACTTCGCCGTCGGCGCCGCCGTCCTGTGCGCCGACGGTAGCGTTTTTCAGGGCTGCAACATCGAGAACAGCGCCTTCGGGCCGAGCGTCTGCGCCGAGCGGGTCGGGATGTTCACGGCCGTGGCGGCCGGGCGGCGCGACATCCGGGCCATCGCCGTGGTGGGCCGACCGGACATGCTGCTGACGCCGTGCGGGGTATGTCGGCAGGTCATGGCCGAGCTCGCGCCGGACGCGGAGGTCGTCATGGACGGCGGCGGCGAGCGACTCGTGATGACCGTTCGCGAGCTGCTGCCGCGGGCTTTCGGCCCGCGCGAGGCGCCGCAAGCCACCAGCGATTGACGCCGGGAGTGGTTCGGGGTGGCCCCAATCCCGCGGGGAAGATGGGCGGGCAGAGGGCAGATGTGGCGGCGCCGCGTCACTGCAGCGGTCGTTGTTGCGGCGCTGCTGTGCGCGATGGGATTCGCCGCCACCGGCAGCGCCTCATCGGCGGGCCCAGCCCCCGGCGCCTTACAGCGCGGCGCCACCCTCATTGAGACCGCTGAGCTCTTGCCCGTGCACGTCCGCTGCGGCCCATGCGGACACCTGCCGGTGCCCGGCCTGCGCAGCGTCCGGCGCGTGAGGCGCGATCCCTCGCTCGACCGCGTCGTCAGCATTGACCTGGCGCTGGCACAGCCGCTGCTGGAGACCGGCGCGGCGGCAGCGGACCGTTCGCCACGAATTGCGCTCACCTTCGACGACGGCCCCAGCGCGAAGTACACGCCCCAGATCCTGGACCTCCTCGCCGAACACGGGGGAAGGGCGACGTTCTTCGTCCTGGGCGCCCTGGTGAGCTCCCACAAGCAGCTCCTCCAGCGCATGGAGGCCGAGGGCCACGAGATCGGCATTCACACCTGGTGGCACGCCGACCTCACCGCGCTGTCTGACGCGGCGATCGCCGCCGACCTGGCGCGCTGCCGCTCGGCGCTGGACGGCGTGGTGGAGCGGCCCATCCGGTGGGTGCGGCCGCCATACGGGGCGGTGAATGCGCGGGTACGCTCAGCGATAACCGACGCCGGCTACCGCGTAGCGATGTGGTCTGTGGACCCGAGGGACTGGCAGCGCCCCGGCTCGAGTGTCGTGGCCAACAGGATACTCAACCATGCGCGCGACGGCGCTGTGGTGGTGCTCCACGACGGCGGCGGCAACCGCGCGGCGACCGTGAAGGCCATGCACACCGTCGTGCCCGCGCTCGTCGAGCGCGGCTTCGAGATGGTCACGCTCTCCGAGCTGATGGGCCTGGCGGAGCCGCCTCCACCGGAGCGGGGCATGATTCTGTCCATCGGCGGCGACCAGTTTGAGATCGACGCGGACTTCGACGAGGTCACCGTCGCGGTGGACGGCCGGGAGGTGGCGCTGGACACCCCACCGGTGATGTGCGCGGGGCAGTTCCTGGTGCAGGGCCGCCCGGTTCTGCGGGCGCTGGGAGCCGCAGTGCGGTGGGACGCCCAGAGACTCGTCGTCGGCTTCGCAGCGGCGCGCGGGGAGTTCGAGGTGCGCCTCAACACCCTCGACGTCACGCGCGACGGCCATCAGATCCGCGTGCGGGTGCCATCCGTGTACTACCATGACCACGCTCTGCTTCCTGTCTGGCTGATCGCCAACGCTTGCGGCGCGCAGGTGCAGTTCCATCAAGAGACGCGCACAATCGAGTTCTATAGCGATCAGGCTGCGCGCCTCGGCCTGGCGCCGCCGCGGCGGAGCGGGCCGCTGGCGCTCCTCGGCCTCGACGGTACCGGCGTGCTCGGCACGACCACGGTCTCCCTGACGTCCGCCGGACGCAGATCATCGGGGGCGGATGCCTCTGCGCTCATCTGACTGCATTGAGACTCGCTCCGCGGTCGCCGCACTGTCGGGCGGCGTGGACAGCGCCGTGGCGGCCATGCTCGCTCAGCAGATGGGGCTGAGGGTCATCGGCGTGACGCTGGGGATCCCCGGCGGGGCTGCGGAGCAGGCCAGCCGGGTCTGCCGCCGGCTGGGCATTGAGCACCACGTCGTGGACGTTGGGGAGCTGTTCGACGAGCGCGTCATCGGCCCGTTCTGCGTCGCATGGGCGGAGGGCATCACTCCCAACCCCTGTGTGGAGTGCAACGCCTGTCTGAAGCTGGCGGAGCTGCTGCGGATCGCGGACGATCTTCGCTGCGATGCGGTCGTCACGGGCCATTACGCCCGAGTCCGGCCGGCGGGGGACGAATACCACCTGCTGCGGGGCATCGATCGCGCCAAGGACCAGTCCTATATGCTCTACCGCGTGGAGCAGCATGCGCTCGCACGCCTGCTGCTGCCGCTCGGCGAGCCAACCAAGCGGCAGGTGCGTCGCCTGGCGGCCGAGGCCGATCTGCAGGCCGACGAGCACCCTGAGAGCCAGGACGTATGCTTCGCTCCCGGTGGCGACGTGGCGGCGCTGGTGGCCAGCCGCTGTCCGGAGGCTGTGCGGCCCGGGCCGATCCTGGACCGGGAGGGCAATGTGCTGGGCGAGCATGACGGTTTGGCGCGATACACCGTCGGCCAGCGGCGGGGGCTGGGCCTGGGCGGGCCGGAAGGGCCGTTCTTCGTGCTCCATAAGCTGCCCGAGCGCAACGCGCTGGTGGTGGGCCCCGAGGAGCACCTGATGGTTGAGAAGTGCGAACTGAAGCGCGTCCACCTGGTCGGCAGCCCGCCGGGTGAGGCCTTCCGCGCATCGGTGATGACGCGCTACCGCGGCCGTGAGACACCCGCCACCGTTCACCTGCGCGGAGAGCGCGCGACGGTGCTCTTCGAGCGTCCGCACCGCGCGCCAGCGCCGGGTCAGTCGGCGGTGTTCTACGAACCTGGTGGCGCTGCCGAGCGGGTCATCGGCGGTGGAGTCATCCTCCCGCTGGACGCCGACGAGCAGAGATGAGCGCGCCTTCGTATGCGCGATATGGTGAGGGATAGCCGTGATCGATCTGCACAACCACATCCTGCGCTACGTGGTCCCCGTCCACCGCACTGAGCCCGATATTGATACAGCCATCACCATGGCCCGCATCGCGGCCGAGGACGGCGTACGCGTGATCGTCTCCACCCCTCATCTGCGGCCGTCTGAGCTCGGCACCGGGCTGCCCGAGATCGTGCAGCTCATGCACGACGGGGTTGAGCGGCTCAACGAGCTTCTCTCCGAGCACGGCATCGATGTGCGTGTCGTCGGCGGGGCGGAGATAGCGCTCTGTGAGGGGCTGGCCGACCTGGCGAGGGATGGCCTGTTGCCCGCGCTGGGCGGCGGCGACCACCTCATGATCGAGCTGCCCGTCGCGGGCTACGCTGCCTACGCCGAGCAGGCGCTCTTCGAGCTGCAGCTCGCGGGCTTCACGCCCGTTATCGCGCACTTCGAGCGCATGGCCATCTCGCCGGCGGCGGAGGCCCGGCCCGAGGAGCTGGTCGCGCGCGGCATCAAGCTGCAGGTGAATGCCGGCAGCTTCTGCGGGGTCGGCGGCCGGGACGTAGCGCGCCTGGCGCGGCGGCTCGTCGGCGACGGCCTGGTCTCGGGGCTTGGATCGGACGCCCATGACCCGGAGGAGAAGCCTCCGCTTCTGACGCGCTGTCGGCGGGCCGTTGACCGCGCGGGCGGTCGCGGCACCTTCGAGCGCCTCACCTGGGAGGAGCCGCTGGGGATCATCGGCGAGGGCTGAGGGGCTCCGGGCTCCCACACCGTGAGCTCGGACGCGGCGCTGCCGTCGTCGGGAGCAGCCGGACATTGCCTGGGATTCGCAGCCCTTCCCCCCTCCCGCCTGCGCCACGTCGTGTGGGGCGCCAGGAAGGGGGGTGGGCCGAGCGAAGCTCGGGTCGGGGAAAGGCGCAATGGCTCGCCTCACCCCCTTGCAGTTTCCCAGGCGAACTGCCTTCGCCCTCTCCCTGGCGGCCTCGCCACAGGCGGGAGAGGGGGAGACCGCAACGCCAAGTGGCCGGCGCGCAAGGCTGCCGGTAGTGCACACCCGCGCTCTTGCAGGGCTGGATGCTTGACGCCGGAGGCGGCAGATTCTAAAATAGAATGCGTGGAGGCGGCGACATGCGCGGCTCTGATAGCCCCCTCATGAAGGGGGCTGGCTATTGGCTGCTGGCCTGGTCAGTACCC
Organism: Armatimonadota bacterium; assembly: GCA_049975765.1. Classification (GTDB taxonomy): domain Bacteria; phylum Armatimonadota; class Zipacnadia; order Zipacnadales; family UBA5352; genus JAYENL01. Next base: position 9,821 of record JBNGDZ010000067.1, on the reverse strand, counting down.
CTGTCGATCATCATCGGTTACGGCGTGGGGTGGTGGCTGGACGAGGTTCTGGGGACCGAGCCGTGGCTGCAGATCGTCGGCTTCCTGCTTGGGGCAGCGGCGGGTCTGGCACAGATCCTGCAGCTCATGCGCGACGATGACGAGTGACGCCGGGCCGGGGCGCGTCCGAGCGATTGTGGCGGCGGGAGCCGCCGCGACCGTCGCTATCACGATAGCGCTCTGCGTCCTGGGTCACCGGCTTGTGGCGCTGGGCTTTGTTGGAGGGGCGCTCACGGGCGCGGGCATGCTCAGCGCCCTCGTTTTTGTACTGAGCAGACTCGTGGTGCCGCCGCAGCAGCGGAGGGGGCCCACCTGGCCCTACTGGGCGCTGCACGCGAGCAAACTGCTTGTGGCGGCGGCCTTCGCGTATCTGATCATCTTGGTACTGCACGGGGACGCTATCGCATTCGCAGTCGGCTACACCCTGGCGCTGCTGGTGCTGGTGATCGTCGCCGCCGGCCAGCCGCTGCCGCCGCCGACCGATGTGGATGATTCGAGCAAGCTGCCGCAGTGACCCGATCATGCACGAGGAACCCGGAAGCTGGCTCAAGCCACTTGCCGACGCCATGCCCGAATCCTGGCACGGCTATGTCGATCTGTACGTGCTCAATAGCTGGGTGGTCATGCTCATCCTGGTGGTCCTTGCCTGGGTCGGCATGCGGCACCGGGAGCGCATCCCCGGCGGCCTGCAGAACGTTTGGGAGTGGTACGTCCAGTGGGTCCGGGACTTCTGCCGCGACCAGATTGGCGAGGGCGGAGAGAAGTACGCTACCCTCCTGGGCACGCTGTTTCTCTACATCCTGTCCCTGAATCTGTTCGGCCTGGTGCCGGGCTTCATCACGCCCACCGAGTCCCTGAACATGACCGCCGCGCTGGCTCTGTGCGTCTTCCTCGCGGTCCAGTACTACGGCTTCGCCGAGCAGGGCGTCGGGTACGTGCAGCACTTCATCGGCGAGCCACTGGGCGACGACTTCGCGATGAGGCTCGTCTACGTGGTCATGGCGCCGATCATGCTGATCGTTCATCTGATCGGTGAGGTGGCCAAGCCGCTGTCGCTGGCGGTCCGGCTCTTCGGCAACATGTTCGGGGAGGAGACGGCCATCGCCCGCATGGCGCTGCTGGGCGCGGCGATGCTGCCGTTTCTGCACGGTATCCCGATACCGGTGCAGATCATCAACGTGCTGCTGCATCTGATCATCGGCCCGATCCAGGCCTTCATCTTCTTCATCCTCAGCGCCGCCTACATCGAGATGGCGACGTCCGCTCACGACCATGACGCGCACGGCGAGCACGGCCCCGAGGAGGCGCCACAGCAGGCGCAGGCGGCCTGAGCCCGCCGGATGCTTCGCAGAGACGATACCAATCAGGAGGTCTCACGAACGATGGACTATGCGACCGCCCTTGCGCTCGTTGTAGGCCTTGGGCTCCCCCTGGCGGTAGCGTTCGCGGCCACGGCGCAGGGACGCGCCGCCATATCGGCGATGGAGGGCATCGCCCGACAGCCCGAGGCCGCGGGGGACATCCGCAGCGCGCTGATCCTCTCGCTGGCGCTGATCGAGTCCCTGGTCATCTATGTACTGCTCGCCTTCCTGCTGCTCTTCGGCCGCCTGCCCCCAATCATGGACTACATCCAGGGGCTGGGGCAGTAGCATCCGACACAGCGCATCACCACCAGGGAGACGGACTGCTGGATGATTGAGGAGCTCTTCCACTCACTCGGCATCAAGCCCGGCGTCATGTGGGTCAACATGGCCGGCTTCGTGCTGCTGGTGCTCCTGCTCAAGAAGTTCGCTTTCGGCCCGGTCGGCGAGATCCTGGCGGAGCGCCAGCGCGGGATCGAGGCCGACCTGGAGGAGGCTGAGCGCAACAAGGAGCTGGCCCTGGCCGACAAGCGCGCCATCGAGCGCGAGCTTGACAGGCTCGATGAGCGCGCCGATGAGATCATCTCTGAGGCCCGGAGCGAGGCCGAGAGGCGCCGGGCCGAGATCCTGGAGCGCGCCGAGGAGCAGAGTCAGCGCATCATCGACGAGGGCGAGAGGGCCGTCGAGCATGCCGCCGAGCGAACCCGCCAGCAGCTCCGCCAGGAGACAGCCGAGCTGGCCGTGCAGCTCTCCGAGCGCGCCCTGCGCCAGGCCCTGGATGAGGAGCGCCAGAGGGCCCTGGTGGACGCCTTCATCGCCGACATCGACCGGCTCTCCCGACAGTCGGAGGGCGATGGCTGATGATTGGGCGCTCCGTGGCGCGGCGCTACCTCTCTGCCGCCATGGAGGCTGCGGAGAGAGCCGGCCTGCGCGATGAGCTTGGGCAGCAGCTTGAGACTGTGCGGGCGCTGGTGGACTCCACGCCGGACCTCCGCCGCCTGCTTGCCCACCCCACCATGCAGATGCAGCGCAAGGTGAGGGCGCTGTCCGAGCTGATGGGCGAGGAGCCGGTGGGGCCGCTGCGCCGGCTCATCGAGCTGCTGATCGAGAATGACCGCATCGAGGTGCTTGAGGTGGCCGACGAGGTCTACCAGGAGCTGGTGGACGAGGCCGACGGCGTCCTCCGAGCCTTCGTCACCATACCCATGCCCCTGGCGGAGGGCCAGGCCGAGCGGCTGGCGGGCGCGCTCTCCGGCTGGTTGGGCCGGGACGTGGTGGTGGACGAGCGGATCGATCCGGAGACGCTCGGCGGCATCGTGGTGCGCGTTGGCGATCGGATCCTGGACGCCAGCCTGCGAGGTCGCCTGGAGCGCATGCACAGGCGGATGGTGGAGTGACGGCGTACCCACGCATGAGGGAGTGACGTGAGGTGTCGGTGCGACCCGAGGAGGTCCGGTCGGTCCTCCGCGACCGGCTGGCCGAGTACGAGGATGAGCTGGAGCTGACCAGCACGGGCATCGTGCTGCAGGTGGGGGACGGCATCGCCCAGGTCTACGGCCTCTCGGAGGCCATGGCGTCGGAGCTGATTGACTTCGGCGGGGGCGTGCTGGGGATCGCGCTCAACCTCGAGGAGGACACCGTCGGCTGCGTGCTGCTGGGACCCGACGAGCACATCAGCGAAGGCGATGAGGTCCACACTACCGGCCGCATCGCCGAGACAAAGGTCGGAGAGGCTCTCTTCGGCCGCGTCGTGAACCCCCTCGGCGAGCCGCTGGACGAGCGAGGACCGGTGGAGGCCGAGGAGACCCGACCCATCGAGGTCATCGCCCCCGGCGTGATCACCCGCCAGCCCGTCCACGAGCCCCTGCGCACGGGAATCAAGGCCATCGACTCCGCCATCCCCATCGGGCGCGGTCAGCGCGAGCTCATCATCGGTGACCGCCAGACGGGCAAGACCCAGATCGCCCTTGACACCATCGTCAATCAGCGCGACAGCGGCGTGAAGTGCATCTACGTGGCCATCGGCCAGAAGCTCGCCACGCTCCGGCGCACGGCCGCCACCCTGGAGCAGGAGGGTGCCCTGGAGTACACCTGTGTGGTGGGCGCCACCGCCGCCGATCCGCCAGCGCGGCTCTATGCCGCCCCCTACGCCGGCTGCGCCATCGGTGAGTGGGTCCGCGACAACGGCGGCCACGCCCTGGTCGTCTACGATGACCTCTCCAAACACGCCCAGGCCTACCGCCAGATGTCGCTGCTGCTGCGCCGCCCGCCCGGCCGGGAGGCCTATCCAGGCGACATCTTCAACCTCCACTCCCGCCTGCTCGAGCGCGCTGCGAAGCTGACCGATGAGCTCGGCGGCGGCTCGCTGACCGCATTGCCCATCGTGGAGACCCAGGAGGGCGACTTCTCCGCCTACATCCCCACGAATGTGGTCTCCATCACCGACGGCCAGATCTACCTCGAGCCGCGCCTGTTCAACGAGGGTCAGCGGCCGGCCATCAACATCGGTATGAGCGTCTCCCGGGTGGGCTCTGACGCGCAGAGCGAGATGATGAAGCAGGTCGGCTCCCGGCTCAAGCTCGACCTGGCGAACTATCGCGAGTACGAGGCCTTTGCGCAGTTCGGCGCCGATCTCGATGAGGAGACTCGCAGAATCCTGGCACAGGGCCAGCGCATGGTCGAGGTGCTCAAGCAGCCGCCCCTCTCGCCCATGCCGGAGGTCGATCAGGTCATCATCCTCTTCGCCGGCAGCCGCGGTCATCTGCTCGACGTGCCCGTCGCCGACGTGACCGAGATCGAGCCGCTGCTCATCAAGCACGTGCACGATGAGGCACCACAGCTGGTCGAGCGCCTGCAACGCACCGAGGAGCTGTCGGACGAGGACGAAAAGCGGCTGGCCGACCTGATCGAGGGCTTCAAGCGCAAGTGGCGTCTGCAGCATCCCGAGGAGCAAGATCAGGCCGTCGCTGCGACGGCTGAGGAGACACCGTAGCTACCGTGCCAGAGAATCTCCGCACCCTTCGCAGGAAGCGTGAGATCGTCGGCGAGATTCAGCAGATCACTCGCGCCATGAAGCTGGTCTCGGCGGCGAAGCTCAAACGCGCCATGAGCTGGCGCCAGGCAGTGGACGCCTACCACGATGAGGTGGAGAGCGCCCTGTCTCTGATCGCCGGCCACGTGCCCGATCTGTCCCATCCCTGGCTGGCCGAGCGAGAGGTGGCGCGTGTCGGGCTGCTGCTGGTCGCCGGCGACAAGGGCCTCTGTGGCGCATTCAACGCCAACCTGGTCCGTGAGGCGCGGCAGTTCGTGCGTGAGAGCAGCGTGCGGGTGCGCACCTACACGATCGGCACCCGGACGGCGGAGATGGCGCGACGGGCCCGGCTGAACGTGGTCCGGGAGTTCCCCGCCATCCACGAGCGGGAGCGGGGGGCGGACGTGCAGGACGTCGCGCGCTATGTGACCGCTGCCTACGAGACAGGCGAGGTGGACAGGGTGGTCATCTGCTACGCGCGCTTTCTGTCCAGGATCAGCAATGAGCCGCACATCGAGCGTCTCCTGCCCGTGCAGATTCCGGCGGCGAGGCCCGATCCCGAGCTGCACATCTTCGAGCCCGACCTGGACGAGCTTGTCGAGCAGCTCGTGCCCCAGTACGTGACCGCCCGGGTCTTTCGGGCACTGGTGTCGAGCGCGGCGTCGGAGCACAGCGCCCGACTCATGGCCATGACGGCCGCGACCGATAACGCAGAGGAGATGCTCGAGGACCTAACCCGCGACATCAACCGGGCGCGGCAGAGCGAGATCACCCGCGAGCTGTTGGACGTCGTCGGGGGCGCCGACGCCCTGCAGCGGCAGCGATGACATGATCCGACGCACCCCGCGTTTACGGCATACGGAAGTGGTAGAGATGGCTGCAGGCAAGGTGGCGCAGGTGCGCGGGCCGGTGGTGGACGTGCAGTTTGCCACCGATGAGTTACCGGAGCTGCTGACGGCCATTCGGATTCAGGATGCGTCGCGTGAGATCGACCTTGTGGTGGAGGTCGCGCAGCACCTCGGTGACAACACCGTCCGGTGCATCGCCATGGACAGCACCGACGGGCTGATGCGCGGCATGGCCGCCGAGGACACCGCCTCCCCCATCCGGGTGCCGGTGGGACGGGCCACCCTGGGCCGCATGTTCGACGTGCTCGGGAACCCCGTTGACGACCGGGGGGATGTCGAGGCCGAGAGCACCCTCCCCATCCACCGCGACCCGCCGGACTACGCCAGGCAGGAGGTCGCCACTGACCTGTTCGAGACCGGCATCAAGGTATTGGACCTGCTCTGCCCCTGCCCCGAGGGCGGCAAGATCGGGCTGTTCGGCGGTGCGGGGGTCGGCAAGACGGTTCTGATGAACGAGCTGCTGCACAATGTGGCCCGGATCCATGAGGGCGTGTCGGTGTTCGCGGGGGTGGGTGAGCGCACCCGGGAGGGCAACGACATGTACCTGCAGCTCCAGGAGCTGGAGCTGCTGGACAGCACCGCCCTGGTCTTCGGGCAGATGAACGAGCCCCCCGGCGCGCGCTTCCGTGTGGGGCTGACGGCCCTGACCATGGCGGAGTACTTCCGGGACTTCGAGGGGGCCGACGTACTGCTGTTCATCGACAACATCTTCCGCTTCGCCCAGGCGGGCTCGGAGGTCTCGGCGCTGCTGGGCCGCATGCCGTCGGCGGTGGGCTACCAGCCCACACTGGCGACTGAGATGGGCGCGCTGGAGGAGCGCATCACCTCCACCGAGCAGGGCTCGATCACCTCAGTTCAGTGCGTCTACGTCCCGGCCGATGACTACACCGATCCCGCGCCGGCCACCACCTTCGCGCACCTGGACGTCTCCGTGGCCCTCTCGCGCGACCTCTTCGAGCAGGCCATCTTCCCGGCCGTGGACCCCCTGGAGTCCACCTCCCGTATGCTGGAGCCTCATGTGGTCGGGCAGCGACACTACGACATCGCGCGCGGCGTGCAGGAGATACTGCAGCGCTATCGCGACCTGCGGGACATCATCGCCATCCTCGGCATCGAGGAGCTGTCGCCGGAGGATCGCGTGGTCGTGGGGCGCGCCCGGCGCATCCAGCAGTTCCTCACCCAGCCGATGTTCGTGGCCGAGCAGTTCACCGGCATGTCCGGGGCCTACGTGTCTCTGGAGGAGAGCCTCGACAGCATGGAGCAGATCCTGGCAGGCGACTACGACGACCTTCCGCAGGACGCCTTCCGCATGGTCGCGACCATCGAGGATGTAGTGGAGAAGGCGAAGGGACGGCGCTGACGTCATGCCTGAGGCCTTCAACGTGCGCATTCTCACACCCATGGGCGAGGTCGCGGACGCCACGGCGGCCTACGTGAGGGCGAGGGCGACCGACGGCCTCGTGGGCGTGATGGCCCGCCACGCCCCCATGCTCACCCGGCTGGACATCGGCGCCATCGTGCTCACCGAGCCCGGCGGCGACCGGCGCCACTTCGCGACGGTCGGCGGCGTGCTGTGGGTCAGGCGCGACGGCGTCGTGGCGCTGGTGGAGGCCGCGGAGGAGGCTGCGGAGATCGACGTCGAGCGCGCCCGCAGAGCTCTGGAGCGCGCCCGGACGCGGCTGCGGGAGGCGGCGCGGGAGGATATTGACGTCGCCCGCGCCGAGCTCGCCCTCTCTCGCGCGCGCAACCGCCTCAGAGTGGCAGCTCACGCGCGCAGGTAGGGCGCATTCTTCTTGACGTCGTCCCCAAGTACCTGTATCGTCCTCAATGCGGCTTGCGCCGCACCCCGACCTCAGGATCGTGTGCTCAGGGGTACGACTGCTTGCGTGGCGCGCAGAGCGCACGCGGGTGTCGGGGATGGGGCACCCCACCTGGTGGAAGCCGTGAGCGTGGGGAGATGCGCACCAGCGCCTCCGGGAGGCACAAGCAGCATGTCAGTCATTCGAATTGCCGGCGGCACGCCTCTTGCGGGCACCGTTACCGTCAGCGGCTCCAAGAACGGCTCGTTGCCGCTGCTGGCTGCGGCCCTGCTGTGCGAGGAGCAGGTCGTGCTGCACAACATACCCTCTATCCGAGACATCCGCACCATGATCGAGATGCTTCGCGCCCTGGGCGCGACGGTGCAGTTTCGCGACGATGGAGGGCTGGTCATCGACAGCTCCTCGGTGTCCTCGGTTTCGGCACCGTACGAGCTGGTCCGCCGGATGCGCGGCTCGTTTTATGTCGCGGGGCCCCTGCTGGCCCGGTTCGGGGAGGCGCGCGTGCCGCTGCCCGGCGGCTGCGTTATCGGCAGTCGCCCGGTGGACTTCCACATCCGGGGATTCAAGGCCCTCGGCGCCGAGGTCGGCGTGGAGGCCGGCGTCATGCACGGCCGGGCCGACAGCCTCCGGGGCGCTCGCATCTACATGGACCCTCGCCTGCGGAGTGTGGGCGCCACCGTCAACCTGATGATGGCCGCCTCCCTGGCCGAGGGCACCACGGTCATCGAGAACGCATCCCGCGAGCCCGAGGTCGTCAACTGCCAGCGCTTCCTGGCGGCCTGCGGGGCACAGATCGCCGGGATCGGGACTACCACGCTGCGCGTCACGGGTGTGGAGCGCCTCAGCGGCACCGAGTGGACCGCCATCTCCGACCGCATGGAGGCCGGGACCTTTCTCATCGCCGGTGCCCTTACCAACGGCGAGGTGACCGTCGAGCCGGTGGAGCCCGAGCACCTGGCCATCGTCCTGGAGGTGCTCGAGCAGGCCGGTTGCGAGTTGGAGGTCAACGAGCGCTCCGTGACCGTCCGCATGGACGGGCGTCCCATGCCGGTTGACGTCATGACCGCACCCTATCCCGGCTACCCCACGGACCTGCAGCCCAACACCGGTGTGCTGATGAGCATCGCGCAGGGCGCGTCGGTGATCGAGGAGACCATCTTTGACGCTCGCTTCAACTACGTGGACGAGCTGCTGCGCATGGGCGCGGACGTGCGCGTGATGGAGGGTGCCGCCATCTTCAAGGGCGTTCCCCGGCTCTTTGGGGCTCCCGTGGAGGCCACCGACATCCGCGCTGGCGCCGCGCTGATACTGGCGGGGCTGTGCGCCGAGGGCGAGACGGAGATCAGCGGCGGGACGCTCGTGGACCGCGGCTACGAGGACATCACCGGGAAGCTCAGCCTTCTCGGCGCGTGCATTGAGGAGCATCCCCACCCCGAGCGCAGGGGCTCTGACGCCGAATGCTTAGCCTAGCCGACAAGCTGGGCATCGACCTGGGCACGGCCACCATCGTGGTCTACGCCCAGGGGCGGGGCATCGTGGTGCGCGAGCCCTCAGTGGTCGCCACCGACGGCCCCGACGGCCGCGTGCTCTCCGTGGGCGAGGAGGCGCAGGCCATGCTGGGCCGCACCCCCGGCAGCATCGTGGCCAAGCGCCCCCTCCGCGACGGCGTGATCGCCGACTACTCCGTCACCCGCGAGATGCTGGCGTACCTGATCCGCAAGGCCTCCGGAGTGCGGGGGAGGATCTTCCGGCCCATGGCCGTCATCTGCGTCCCCTCTGCGGCCACCAGCGTCGAGCGCCGGGCGGCGCTGGACGCCACGCGCTCCGCGGGCGCGGGGCGGGTCATCCCCATCGAGGAGCCGATGGCCGCCGCTATCGGCGCCGGCCTCCCCATCGACGCCCCCGGCGGCAACATGGTCGTGGACATCGGCGGCGGCACCACGGACGTGGCAGTCATCTCACTGGGCGGCATCGTGGTCAGCGACTCCCTGCGCCTGGGCGGTAACCACCTCGACGAGGCCATCATCCGCCACATCAAGCGCGTCTACAACCTCGACATCGGGGAGCGAACCGCCGAAAACATCAAGATCCAGGTCGGCTCCGCCTACGAGTTCGAGGAGGAGCGGGAGCTGGAGGTGCGCGGCCGCGACGTGGTCACCGGACTGCCAAAGACCGTCGCCGTCAGCTCCGTGGAGATCCGCTCCGCCATCTCCGAGTGCGTCTCCGCCATCGTGGACGCGGTCAAGAGCATTCTCGAGCGCACCCCCCCGGAGCTGTCATCGGACATCATCGACCGCGGAATCTCGCTCACCGGCGGGGGCGCTCTGCTCTCGGGGTTCGACCGGCTGCTGGAGCTGGAGACGGGCATCCCGGTCCGCGTGGCGGACGATCCCATCTCCTGCGTGGCCATGGGCACGGGGAAGGTCCTGGAGGCGGAGTTCCTCAACCGCCACGCACGCTCCATGTCTCACCGCTGGTAGCGGCGCCGGTGCGCGGCATCGCGGCGGTGCGTGGCCCGGCCGATCGCCGTGGGCTGTCTTGCCGTTCGCGGCATACCATCGTCTCGCTTCACCGTCAGGCCCTCCACGGCGAGCCGCCGTCGCGCACGTTGCGTGTCAGGCCAGGGGGCGCGGATGGAGGCGCGTGTCGCGATCAGTCCGCG
>JBNGDZ010000066.1:13059-14350 GCA_049975765.1 Armatimonadota bacterium | reverse complement strand
GCCCGCCGGGAGCCCTCGACCTGCCTGATGAGGTCCTCGAAGGCGATCTGATCGGGGTCCAGGAACTCCGCGGCCCGCCCGGTGATGGCGCGCCGCAGGCCCAGGCGCTGCGCGATCTCCAGCGCGTTGCTGGAGCCCGCCTCTCCGATTCGCAGATGGTAGGTCGGGCGAAGGGTCCTGACGTCGAACTCCACCGAGGCGTTCTCGATGCCCTCCGTGGCGTAGGCGAAGGCCTTGAGGTCATTGTAGTGCGTGGTCACGATGGTGATGCAGCCTGTGGCGTGAAGCTGCTCGATGATAGCCTGCGCCAGCGCCGCGCCCTCCGCGGGGTCGGTCCCGGCCCCGATCTCATCCAGCAGCACCAGAGCGTTCACCGGCGCCTCGACGCCCTTGCGCCGATGCCGCCGCTCGTGGGCCGCCACGCGGTGCAGGATCTTGACGATCTGGGTCATGTGGGAGCTGAAGGTGGAGAGCGACTGCTCGATGCTCTGCTCATCGCCGATGTCGGCGAAGACCTCCTCGAACACCGAGATCTCGCTGCCGGGGTCGGCGGGGATGTGCATGCCGGCCTGTGCCATGAGCGTCAGCAGGCCCACGGTCTTGAGCGCCACGGTCTTGCCGCCGGTGTTGGGGCCGGTGATAATGAGCGTGTTGAAGGCCTCGCCGCCCCAGACGTCGATGGGGACGACCTCCTCGGGCGTGAGCATCGGATGGCGCGCGCCCCGAAGCGAGAAGACGCGGTCCTCGCGGACCATGGGGTTGGTGGCGCCCATGCGCCGGGCCAGGCGGGCCTTGGCGCAGATGAAGTCGAGGACACCGAGAGTCCGCTGATCGGCCTCCAGGGAGGACGCCAGCGTTCCGATGAGCTGCGACAGCTCCATCAGGATGCGGCGAATCTCGTCCTCGATGGCAAGCTCGGCGTCGCGAAGGCGGTTGCCCAGGTCCACGACCTCCTGGGGCTCGAGGAAGACGGTGGCACCGCTGTCGGAGCGGTCGTGGATGATCCCCGGGACACGGTTCTGATGCTGTGAGGCGACCGGGATGCAGTAGCGCCCGCCGCGCTGCACGATCAGGCGCTCGCGGGCGGCCCCGGACTGCGCCGCGCGGTCCAGGATGCGCTCGAGGCGCTCGTGCAGCGCCTCGCGCAGGTCCTCCTCTCGCCGCCGCAGCCGCACCAGCTCGTGCGACGCGTCGTCGCGGACCTCGCCCTCCTCGTCGATGGCCCGCTCCACGCGCTCCTCCAGGTCCTCGTAGAGGCCGAGGCGCTCGGAGAAGTCGGCCAGGTCGGGGG
>JBNGDZ010000066.1:10326-13049 GCA_049975765.1 Armatimonadota bacterium | reverse complement strand
CTCTCGAAGTAGTCCGCCACCAGCCGGGCGGCGCGGGCGTTGGCGGTCACGCGCAGGATCTCGGGGCCATCCAGGCCGCGGCCCGCCGCGGCGCGGTCCAGCACCTGTGAGATATCGGTCACGCCACCGAAGGGCGGGCGTCCGAACTCCTCCAGGGCGATGCGCGCCTGGGCCGTCTCCGACAGCCGCGTGCGCACCCAGTCGGGGTCGCTGCTGGGCGTAAGCCGCTCCGCGCGCGCTCTGCCCAGGGAGCAGGCGCACGCAGCGCAGAGGCGCTCGATGATCCTGGGGTACTCCAGCACGTCGAGGGTATGTGAGTCCATGGCAGTTGCTCAGCTTCTCATGCGTCCGGGTCCGGCAGTCGCTTCTTGTGCTCGCTGATGACCTCGTCCACTGCCTCATCCACTCGCCGGGTCTGCGCCGGATGCGGCGGCGGATCGAGCTCATGCCACTGTGCCTCCGGCTTGCGCATCAGCGCCCGGGCGGTGGCCTCCACGGACTCGGGCAGGCCGATCTGCAGGTCGTATCCGCCCTCGAGCACCATGGTGAGGCGGCCGTGGCAGAGGTCCCGCGCCGCGGTGAGCAGTCCCACGGTCATCAGGAAGAAGCCTCGCGCGGTCAGGGACAACTGCACGAGCGGGTCGCGGAAGTGCGGGTCGAAGCCCGCCGAGACGACGATCGCCTCCGGCTCGTAGGCGGCCAGAGCGGGCATCACCACCTCGTCGAAGGCCCTCAGGTGGTGGATGTCCTGAGCGTGGGGCGGGAAAGGCAGGTTCATGGTCCGCCCGAAGCCCTCCTCCACGCCGATCTCGCCGAGGCTGCCGGTTCCCGGGAACAGCGGCGTCTGGTGCAGCGAGATGTAGAGCACGTCTGCGCGGTGGTAGAAGACCTCCTGGGTCCCGTTGCCGTGGTGGCCGTCGAAGTCCACGATGGCCACGCTGGTGGCGCCGTCGCGGATGAGGGCCTCGGCGGCGAGGGCCACATTGTTGAAGAAGCAGAAGCCCATCCCCTGATCCGGCCGTGCGTGGTGCCCCGGCGGTCGGACCAGGCAGAGGGCGTTGTCCGCTTCTCGAGCATGAACCGCCCGCGCCGCGTCGATGCAGCCCCCGGCAGCGGCGAGCGCCGCGTCCCAGGTCATCTCGGTGGCTCGGGTGTCCAGATCCAGGTCCCCGCCGCCCGCGCGCGAGAACTCCCTCACCTCCGTGACGTACTCTTCGGAGTGAACCCAGACCAGCTCCTCGATCTGCGCCGGCCGGGCCGCCAGCGGCCTCATCTCGTCGAGCAGCCCGGTGTCGCGCAGTCGCCGCATGGACACCTGCAGCCGCTCCGCGCACTCGGGGTGGTGATCCACGCCGTGCTCGAGGAAGACCTCGTCATAGAGCAGTCCTGTCACGCTGTAGGCTTCCTTCCTCTGCGGGTGGCCGGCACAAGCAGCGCCTCCCGCGCGGGTGGGGACGCACGGGAGGCGCAGTTGAACGGTCGGCACGGTCCACATCCGTTGACGTCCTGTGCCCGCCGACTGTTCTCTACGTGACGTCGGCGAGGGCCTGCTTGAGCGTCTCCAGGCCCTTCGCCGCGTGCTCCCGCGGGTCGGGATCGAAGTCGAAGACCTCGATGGAGCAGTAGCCCTGATAGTCGATGTCCAGCAGAGCCCGCATGATCGGTCGGAAGTCCACATCGCCCCATCCCGGCGCCCGCTGATTGAGGTCGTTGCAGTGGTAGTGGAAGAGCAGATCGCCCGTCTCCCGGATCGCCTCCGGGAGGTCGGACTCGGTCTGCAGCCCCGAGTAGGTGTCCAGGATCACGCCCACGTTGGGCAGATCGATCTCCCGGCACATCTTCACGACCTCGAGGTGGTTGAACAGGAAGTTGTTGTTGGTGGACGGTGCCAGCGGCTCGATGCAGACCCGGAAGTGCTCCGCACCGGGCATGGTGGCGCAGGCTACCATGGCCTCCTTGAACCACTCCCAGCACTCGTGGTAGGTCACGCCCTCCTTGCGCGCCCGCTGCGCCGGTGAGCCAACCACCTCGTAGGTGGCCCCGATATCCAGCCCAAAGCGCACCAGGTCCCTGCAGTAGGCCGTGGTGTTCTCGCGCACCTCCGGGTCCGGGTCGGTGATGTGCATGCCCGTCGGCCCCACCAGCAGCCAGTGGATTCCGGCCGCGCGCACGCCGGTATCAGCGGAGGCCTGGCGGATGCGCTCCTTCTGGTCCTCGGTGATCTGCTGCACCCAGTCGTTGAGGGTGAAAGGGGCGATCTCCAGCGCGTCGAAGCCGATCTCTGCGGCGACCTCGAACTGCTTCTCGATCTCCCACTCCTTGAAGATCTCATTACACAGGGCGAAGTTCACGGTATCGTCCTCCCGCAGGGGGTCGTCTGCTATCCGTGCCTTCCTTCGGCGCGTCGGCGAGCTTCACCTCCACAGCCCGGGGTCCGCATCAGCGCTTCACGGCACCACGTACCCAGGAGGGCCGGGTTTCCCGAGCCGGCCGTCGCGGGAAGCGGGAAATGGCCGGGCTGGAAGCCCGGCCTACGCGTTTGGGTTCGCTGCAGGTCGCGCGGACGACCTCATGGTGCGGCGTGCGTCGACGGTGCTGTCAGGAGGGCCGGCTTTCCCGAGCGGCCGTCGCGGGAAGCGGGACATGGCCGGGCTGGAAGCCCGGCCTACGCGTTTGGGTTCGCTGCAGGTCGCGCGGACGACCTCATGGTGCGGCGTGCGTCG
>JBNGDZ010000066.1:0-10226 GCA_049975765.1 Armatimonadota bacterium | reverse complement strand
GCCGTTTGCTGACCGGGGCCTCGTCCCTCCTCACGGCGTGAGCTCCATAAGACACGACGAACGGCGATCGCAGGCGGCGTAGGCACGCCGCCTCTCCGTACGGCGCGGCACAAAGCGACGGGGAGCAAGGGCAACCGGGCCGTTGCCCAGCAGCCGTTTGCTGACCGGGGCCTCGTCCCTCCTCACGGCGTGAGCTCCATAAGACACGACGAACGGCGATCGCAGGCGGCGTAGGCACGCCGCCTCTCCGTACGGCGCGGCACAAAGCGGCGGGGAGCAAGGGCAACCGGGCCGTTGCCCAGCAGTCTGGAGGGGCCGGCCTCCGTTCCGGCCGGGGCGTTTGGGGCTAGCGTGGTTCCCCCGGCCACCCGTGAACAGCAAGCGCCGACCCCACAGTAGTCCGGCCCTTGCACACGCCATGCCGACAGACCGGCGGCAGGCCCGATGCCCTTGCCGCGAGTGTGCCGCCGCGTAGCTTCCAGTAAAGAGCCCTGCCCGCGACGGGACAGAAGGTCCCTGCGACGTCCGTGCAGAACCTCGCCCCGCGCTGCAACGTATGTGAGGAGGCTCGGGCGATGAGCGCAGGTGAGCTCGCAATCGAGGGCGGGACGCCGGTCCGGGAGCGGCCCTTCCCCGAGCGCGATCCCTTCGGGCCGGCGGACCTGCAGCAGCTCCGCGAGGTCATCGACCAGCAGACCGCGTTCTTTCCCACCGGAAAGAAGGTCTACGAGTTCGAGCGGCGCTTCCGCGAGCTCTACGGCGTCTCGCACGCGGTGGCGTCCACCTCCGGGACGTCCGCCATCCACGTGGCGCTGGGGGCCGTCAACCCCGAGCCCGGCCAGGAGGTCATCACCACGCCGGTCTCGGACATGGGCACCGTGGCGCCGATCGTCCTGTGCAACGCGGTGCCGATCTTCGCCGACGTGGAGCCGGGGACGTTCAACCTGGATCCCGACGACGTGGAGCGCAGGATCACCGATCGCACGCGCGCCATCATCGCCGTGCACTGCTGGGGCCAGCCCGCGCGCATGGACCGGATCATGGCGATCGCGCGGGAGCACGATCTCGCGGTCATTGAGGACTGCTCGCAGTCGCACCTGACCCGGTATCGCGGGCGGCTCACCGGCACCATCGGCGACCTGGGCGCCTTCAGCCTCCAGTCCTCCAAGCACCTGCAATGCGGCGACGGGGGAGTGACCATCACCGACGACGAGGAGCTGGGGCGGCGCGCCTCGGTCTACGTGGACAAGGGCTGCGACTGGACCGAGGACCGCCAGTATCGCCTGCGCTACGCCTTCATGGCGCCGTGCTACCGCATGACGGAGCTGCAGGGCGCGGTGCTGTGCAGCCAGCTCGAGCGCCTGGAGTGGATCGTCAGCACCCGCCAGCGGCTCGGCGATGCGCTGGTTGAGATGCTGCAGGACATCCCCGGCGTGCACCCGCCCGAGCGCATCGAGGGCGCCGAGCACAGCTACTGGCACTTCCCCATCCGGGTGGAGAGCGAGGTCCTGGGCGTCTCGCGCAAGGAGTTCGCCGAGGCGGTGCAGGTGGAGGGCGTGCCGCTCGGCGGCAACTGGATCGGCAAGCCGCTTTACATGTTCGAGGCCCTCGCCGAGCGCATCGCCTACGGGACCTCGGACTACCCCTGGGACATCGGCCGCGAAGAGCCGGTGGAGTATCACGAGGGCCTGTGCCCGAACGCTGAGCTGGCGATGTCGCAGCTGTGCGTTCTGGCCTTCAATGAGCGCTGGAGCGATAGGGACATCGCGGACTGCGCGGAGGCGATCCGGAAGGTCGCCGAGGTCTACGCCGCGCGTGCTTGAACGTGGAGGTGCCGCCGATGACTCGCAAGCAGGCCTTCCTGACCGCGCTGCGCCTGGAGACGCCGGACGTGGTGCCGGTCTCCCCGCTCATCCATCACCGCTACGCGGATACGCTGCTGGGCCGGCACGACTGGCGCGCGGTCTTCGAGGTCCACCAGCGCCTGGGCTCCACGCACTTCCGTGGGCCTATCGGCGTAGGCTGCCGTGCCGTGGGTGAGAGCGAGTGGACCACGGAGAGGCGATTGCTGGAGGAGGAGGGCGCGCGGCGCGTCACCGAGGAGATCATCTCCGGGCCGGAGGGGACGCTGCGTGCCGTGGAAGTGCAGGGCATGATCCCGCACGATCCCATGACCTCCAAGCGCACCGAGTACCCGGTGAAGACGCCGGAAGACTGGCAGGTCTTCGCCGCCATGCAGCGCGACCTGCTGGAGCGCGATCCCCAGCCCGCGTGGGACCTCGCCGCCGAGGCGTACGAGGTCATGGGGGAGGACGGTGTGCCCAGCGTGGCGATCCCATCGGTCTACGGGATGCTCGGCGACGCGCGCGGCATGCAGGACCTGCTGTATGATCTCTACGACATCCCGGAGGTGATCCACGAGGTCCAGTCGCTGCTCGTGCAGCGGACCGCCCTGGGCGTGCAGGCATTCCTGGCGTCTCCCTGCGAGGTTGGGTGGTACGACATCTGCTGGGCGACCGGCTCCCAGATGAGTCCGGAGATGTTCGAGGAGTGGGTCATCCCGGATGTGGCGATGGTCTGCGAGCTGGTGCGCGAGGTGCCCGGCAAGTTCGTGGGGCTGTACACGCTCGGGCCGATCCGGGAGCTGCTGCCGATGATGGTGGACGCCGGTGCGCACTTCATCGAGACCTTCGAGCCCAACGAGGGAGATATCACCCTGCGCGAGGCCAAGCAGCTCTATGGCCGGGACATCTGCATCATGGGCAACTTCGACTGCGTGCCCCTGGCCATGGGGACGCCGGAGGACTGCCGCAGGGAGGCGTTGCGCTGCCTGGATGAGGCAATGGAGGGCGGGGGGTACATCATGGTCTCAGGTGACGAGGTCCCCGCCGACGCGAAGTGGGAGAATCTCGTGGCCTGGGTGGAGACCGTCCGTGAGCACGGGCGCTACTGACGGTCCGTCGCGCCCAGAATGCTCCGTCATGGGGCCGCACAGTGGGCGGGCTTTCGCAACGTCGCGTCACCGATTGAGGCTCGCGAGCAGCTCGCCGGTCCCCTCCAGGATGATGCTCTCGCACTCCGGTCCGATGCCCAGCCCCCCGTAGTAGTCCCAGGAGGTGTCCACCTCGTAGCCGCCCTTCGGGAAGGCGTCGGCGGTGGGGACGTAGCCGACCATGCCGTTGGTGTAGGCGGGGACGATTGTGGGGTTGAAGGGCGACAGCTTCGGGATGTTGAGGGCGTAGCGGACGAAGACCTCGCCGGGCAGGCCCACGATCGCGGCCGGCCCGATGCGCAGGGCGGTGACGTCGAAACGCTTGGTGCCGGCGACGCCCTCCCGGGCCGCCTCCAGCATGGTCTCGCGACGCCTGATCCGCCACTTGAGGACGCGCTCCTGAACCGTGTCCTCGGCCTGGCGGGCCTGCTCGTACTGTGGGCGCAACTGCTCCAGCTCAGCCTCCACCTGAGCAGCCGGCGGCGGCTGCCGTAGCGGCAGCTCGAGGCACCGGGAGGCGGCCCCGAGCGTGGCGTCCGGAACAGGCGGCGCCTCCTCCACGGCCATCATGACCGCTCCGGCCAGCTTCAGGCCCCGGCTGCGGACCTCCTCGAAGGTCCCGGGCCGGCCGCGCTCGGCGTTGATATCCCCGCAGCAGCCCTGCGCGAACATAGCGCGGGCGCCGGGATGGACGGCCTCCACCGCTTGCTGGGCGGGGCCGGGGTAGTCCGCGGAGATGAGGTAGTTGTCGCCGCCGAGCACCACCGCGTGGGCGGCGTGGCAGAACCAGGTCGCCAGAAGGTCGCCCGCCTCGTCGCGCAGCGCGATGACATCGAAGAATGGCGCCAGGGGGCCGCGGGGGTCGATGCCCAGCCGGACGCCCTCAGCCGTCGTCTCGCGCCGGTTGTAGCCGACGCGAACGTTGGCGCGGCCGAAGCCGACCGTGACCGGGCGCGGGTCCTCCAGCGCGAGGCCTGCGATCGAGACGAGCTTGTCGGCGAGCACCGCGACGTACTGCTCGTCCACCAGATCGAAGCCCGACACCCCGGGGGTCAGCGGACCGGAGTGGGTGTGCGAGTTGCTGACGAGCACGTGCGAACGCGGAATGCCGGTGGCCTGCTCGATACGCTCCATCAGGGGATCGATGAAGCCGTAGTCGAAGCTGATGATGTCGCAGGTGACCAGCAGCACTGTCGTCGGCCCGTCGGTGAGTGTCAGCGCCTTGGCCGTGAGGGGATCATGGACGCCCTCGGCGCCATGGTCACGGGAGGCATAGCCGCCCATGTTGGTGCCCAGGGGCGGGGTGACGTCGATCGCGGCGGTTCCGGCCTGCAGGTATGCGGGCATGTGACGAGACCTCCGTTTTGCGGGAATCAGGTCAGTCCCTGGCGTCGGAGACGATCATCCCGAGGATCTCGGCAAGCCATCGGGCGCTGTCGGCCATCAGCTCGGCATCGACCCACTCGTTGACGGTGTGGACCTCAGCGGGCCCGGTGGCCAGAATCAGGGAGGGGATGCCGTGCTCGTTGAAGATGTTCGCGTCGCTGCCCCCGCCGCCGCGCTCCATCTGAGGCTCGAAGCCGAGCCGCTCCGCGGCACGGCGCGCGTACCGGCAGAGTGGCTGATCCTCGCTGATCTCGAAGCTGCGATAGGTCAGCTCGACATCTGCCTGGACCGTCGCCTCGTGGCGTCTCGCCGCCTCCTCGAACGCGGCCAGCATGCGATCCTTCTGCTTCTCGAGCTTGGCGTCATCGTGGCTGCGGGTCTCGCCGTCCACGGTGGTCAGCTCGGGGACGATGTTGGTGGCCTCACCGCCACGGATGACGCCGATGTTGGCGGTGGTCTCGGAGTCCAGCCGCCCCAGCGGCATCCCGGCGATAGCCTCCGCGGCGACCTGGATGGAGTTGACCCCGCGTTCGGGACAGACGCCTGCGTGCGCCGCCACGCCGCGGACCCGCCAGCCCAGCCTGTACGACGATGGGGCGGCGGCGGTGATAACGCCCATGGTCCGGCCGCCGTCGAGGACGTATCCCATGTCAGCTTCGAGGGCGCTGTAGTCGAGCGCCTTGGCGCCACAGAGGCCGATCTCCTCGGCCACCGTGAAGACGATCTCCAGGGGAGGGTGGGGCAGGTCCTCCTGCTGTAGGTGCTCCAGGAGAGCGAGGATGATGGTCACGCCGGCCTTGTCATCGGCGCCCAGGACGGTGCTGCCGTCCGAGGAGATCACCGTCCCGTCCACCTGGGGGCAGATGCCTCGACCCGGCTCGACGGTGTCGGTGTGCGCGTTGAGCATCACGGTGGGCGCGCCCTCATGGCCCGGCACGCGGGCGATGATGTTCCCCGCATCGCCCCCGATGGACTCGGCGGCGTCATCCGTCTCGGAGTCTATGCCCAGCGCGGCCAGGCCGTCCCGGACGAGGGCATTGATCTGTGCTTCGTGCAGCGATGGGCTGTCAACGCGAACAAGCTCGCAGAACTGCTCGATCATGGCTTGTGCATCGATCATAATGCCAGTCCTCGGCGCATCAGATCTTGGCGGCCTGCCGGTGGTTCGGCCTGGCGGCGAAGTAGTCCTCCCTCCGTCACAGCATGGGGGGTTGATCGGGAGCCGGGGGGACGTGTGTGCGGAGGAGATGCTCAATGAGGTCCGCGGCATCGGGGCCCAGGATGGGCTCGGCGCCCTCGGCTATCAGCGCCCGCGTGCCCTCGGCCTGGCGCTTGTCGGCCTGCCAGTCGCAGGCGAAGACGAGTCGGCCCTGCCTCCAGGCGTCGCGGACGGTCTTGAGCGTGCCTCCACGAGAGGTGGACTCTACGGCGAGGACGCCGCCGGCGAGGGCGCTGGTGAGGCGGTTGCGGGCCATCAGACGGGCGCCGGTGGGATTGTCCTCGGGCGCCACCTCGGAGATGATAGCGCCGTGGCCCGCAATGCGCTCGGCGAGCCGGATGTTGCGCTTCGGATGGACATGGCGAATGCCGGAGCCGAGCACCGCCACGGTGCGGCCGTCGGCGTCGAGCGCCCCGCGGTGAGCGACGGTGTCGATGCCGCGGGCGAGGCCGGAGACGATGGTGATGCCACGGGTGGCACAGGCTCTGGCGACCTCGCGGGCGACCTTCCGGCCCTCCGGGGTGGGCTCGCGAGTCCCCACGATGGCAAGCGCCAGGCTGTCAGCGTCAGTCAGCTCCCCGGAGACGCAGATGACCGGCGGGGGATTGAGCGCCTCGCGGAGCCTGCGGGGGTAACTCTCCTCGAAGGCACAGACCACCGTGATGTTGTCGCCCCGCAGCCCCGCAAGCTCCTCCTCGATCGCCTCCAGGCGCCTGGGCACCTGCTCCCGGATGGCCGCGATCTGTGCTTCGCTCAGCTTGAGGCTGGGGGCAGCCAGCTCCTTGGGCGGCGCGTCGATCACGGCCTGAGCGGAGCCGAAGCGAGACAGCAGCCGCAGGAAGCCGGCCGGGCCGACAGATCCGGCCCAATAGAGCGCGGCCCAGGCCCTCCGGTCCTGGGAGTCGGGGTGGGGTGCGGTGACTCTCATGGCGTTACGTGTCCCCGCGCCAGCCGAAGATGGTGCGGACGGCGGTGAGCAGGCGGACATCCGTTGCCCCGGCCCGGCGCAGCACCTTGCCAGCCTCCTCAAGCGTTGCGCCGGAGTCAAAGAGGTCATCGATGAGCAGAACCGCGCGCCCATCGATCTCGCCGTCATCGACGCACTCGAAGACCCCGGCGACGTTAGCCCTCTTCTCCTCGCCTGAGGTGAGCTCCTTCTGTGGCGGACGGTCGCGGACGGACCGCAGCGCGCCGGCGACTGGCCGATCGCTGAGCCGCCCCAGGGCCTCCGCCAGCAGCGTGGCCGGCGAGCTCTCTGCCTCCGGATCTGTCGGCGGAACGGGCACTATGATCTCGGCGGCCCGCAGCTCGGGGCGCTCCCGCACGCGCCGGGCCATCAGCCACGCGAGGCGCTCCGCGAAGCGTTCGAGGCCGGCGTACTTCAGATCGTGCAGCAGCCGCCCCGGCCCGTCGTCAGGCTCCTGCTGTCCGGGCAGTCGGTAGAGGTCCAGGGCCCAGCCGCGGAAGTCGCCGGCACGGATGGGGTAGGCGACGCGGGGCGCGGGCACAAGTGCACTCGTTGAGGGTTGGCAGCGATCACAGCAGTCCTCGACGTCCTCGGCCGGCTGGTAACCCAGCGCATCGGAGAGCGCGGCCCGCCTGCAGCCCCGGGAGCGGGCGTACTCGATGACCTCCTCCACCTGCTGTATGCGCGCACGGCGCAGGCCGTCGGCCGCACACGTGAAGGCGTGCAGGGCGGCCGCCTCCGGCGCTCCGACGGCCTCCGCCGCCACCCAGTCATCGCCCCGGGCCGTGATCCGCACTGCCCCGACTTCGACCAGCGCCTCGACGGCCAGGTGGACCTCGTCGGGATGCAGGCCCGTGAGCCGACTGAGGGTGGCGTACGTCAGATGATCGCCGGGGGCCTGCGCGATCTCGCGATGGATGGCAATGAGATGACCCGGCTCGGGGGCGCAGCGCCACGCACTCCGTTCGGCCCGGGGGATATCTCCCGGATCGTAGAGGAGCACGGACCGGGCCGGCCTGCCATCACGCCCGGCGGCCATCGCCTGACGATGCAGCGCCTGCAGGCTCTCGGGAAGCGCACAGTGCACCACCAGGCTGACGGGAGGATCCCCGTGCTCGGGAAAGTGGCCGCCTGTGGCGACCACCACGCGCACTGAGCCCTCGCGGAAGCGACGCATGGCCGCCGCGAAGTCATCGGGGGCCATGCCGGCGCCGAGCGCGCACGCCGGCACACGATAGTGCTCGTCGATGAGCGCCGCCAGGCGCTCCGCCTCGGCTCGGAGGGCGACGGCCACGATGGCCCGCCCTTCGCACTGCTGGATCAGCGTCCCTAGGTGGCTGTCCATCTGCCGCCGCGATGGTGTGTGGCGGACCTCCAGCCGAAGGTTGGGCCGATCCACCTCCGCCAGCACGACGCCCTCTGTGGGGATGTCAAGCGCGCCGGCTATCTCGCCTCGGGCGGCCTGGGGAGTCAGATCCGCCAGCCCCATCACAGGTGGCCGGGCGAGGTCGCCCAGCAGCGCGGGGAGGCGGCAGAGCGATGGGTCGAAGCGGCGACCCAGGATCGTGAGCGCCTGTGCCTGCTCAACGACGATCAGCCGCGGGCGCATGGCGCGTGCCGTGGCGGCGACGCGCGGATCGCCGAGGTGGCGCGCGGAGATCAGGGCCGCATCATAGCGGCCGGCGGAGAGCTGGTCACGAAGTCTCGCGAGCGTCTCGGTCGGGCTCTCGGCCGCAAGCCGGCAGGCCACGAGGCCGGGCGACGTGCCCAGCGCTTCTACGCGCCGATCAAGGCCACGCGCGGAGCGCGCGACGACCAGGACGGGACGACGTCCCGCCGCCGCGGCAATCTGCCAGGCCAGGCCTCGGCCCGATCCCTCGGGCGCGACGAGGAGCGTGGACCGGCCCAGGAGTGCGCGGGCGGCGGCCCGGCACTGCCAGTCGCCGACCGTTTGCCCAGGGAAGTGGCGGCTGACGGCCTCCACGATCGTCGCAAGACCGGACATGGCTTCCCCCCGTAGTGGGGGTGAACGGGGGCTGGCGTTCCCTCGTCATTGACGTGCGCGGTACCCAGATGCGCTGCATGGTGGCCCGGCACCTCCCGCGTCCGGAAGGTGGGGCCCGAATCGGCGGCGAAGCTGACGGTGAGGTGAGAGGATGACGCACGGAGGCGACGACCTGCCTGAGGTCGTGGAGCCGCTGGAGCTTCCCGAGCGGCCCTTCACCGCCCGGAACATCGCCGACTACCGCCAGTGCCCCCGCAAGTTCCTGCTCTCATGGTTCGTCCCGCGCGAGGAGACGAGGCGGTTCCTCGGCGGCCCAGCCACGCTGCACCAGGCTGTGCGCGACGCCCTGGTGGACTGCTACCGGTTGGGCGGGCCGGCGGAGGTGCCGCTGGAGCGAGTGGAGGGGATCTTCGAGGAGGCCTGGGATGGCTCGGCGTGCGCGGACAGCCTCGAGGAGGAGCAGCTCCACGCCCGTGGGCTGAGGATGCTGCGCGAGTTCCATGAGGCGCACCGGGGGCCGTGGCCGCAGGCGGTTGAGGTGGACCTTCGCATGGAGATCGAGCTGGGGGACCATCGCTTCGTGGCCGTCGCAGACACGGTGATGCGAGAGGAGGATGGCGGTGTCAACGGCCTCCGGTGGCTGTCCACGCGCAGGCCACCGTCGATCAGGGAGCTGTACGAGAGCCCCGGGTGGGCGTTGCTGTTCGCCTGTACCCGGGAGCACTTCCCTGACGAGGATGTGGGCGTGACCATGTACTCCCTGCGGCGGGGCAGCGGGCATCGCGTTCGCTACCCGGACGATGAGCTGGAGCCGCTGCTGCGATGGCTGACGCGGGCCGCCGATCGCATCCGGGTGGACACCGAGTTCGAGCCGGTGACGGGCACGCACTGCCGGTGGTGCCGGGCTCGGAGCCGCTGCCCGGCCCTGAAGTGATTGCAATGCTGCCCGGTGCTGGACGCTGGCCTCTTCTCGCGCTGGGCCTGGCCGCCTGGCTGTCCATGGGGGCGGTAGAGCGGTCGCAGGCCGGCAAGGAGCGGCGCTGGGTGCTGGGCGCGGAGCATCTGCGGGTGATGTGCTGGCCGCGGCACGAGGAACTGGGTGAGGTGGCGCTGGAGGAGGGGGACGATGCGCTGCGGCGGTTGGGCCGTATGCTGGACGTCGAGCTGCAGGAGCGCATCGATGTCTTCATCGTGCGCTCGCAGAGGGAGTTCGACGAGCTGACTGGCGGCGATGGCGACCACTGGGTCGTGGGTCGGGCGCTGCCACGTCAGTTGCGCGTGGTCGTCAAGCCGGTGGGCCCGCAACGGCTGCCCAAGCTCCTGGCGCATGAGCTCGCGCACGTCATGCTGGATATCCGCATGGGCGAGGCCGCCGGGGCGCTGCCGCGGTGGCTTCACGAGGGCATCGCGCAGTACGCCGCAGGCGATCTCGAACACTCTCAGAAGCGGATCATCGCTCAGGCGGCGCTGCACGGTGATCTGCTGCGGATTGACCAGCTCAGCGCCGCCTTCCACGGAGACCAGGAGCAGGTGTCGCTGGCCTACGCCCAGAGCCACACGCTCGTTGACTACCTCGGCAGGCTGGAACCGTCGAAGGGCCTGGCCCCGCTGCTGGAGCAGCTCCAGAAGGGCCGGGACGTGCGGCTGGCGTTGGGTC
>JBNGDZ010000065.1:0-14451 GCA_049975765.1 Armatimonadota bacterium | reverse complement strand
GAGCGGTGGGAGGTCGCGAGCGAAGCGACCGACCTCCCAGGTTCCACCCCGGCCCATTCGGACCTGCGCCTACCCCTCTCACCACCCACTGCGCATCGGCCCCTCCGACGACCTACGCGCCACCCTGGAGGGGCCGCCGCGAGCAACGCGAGCGGTGGGAGGTCGCGAGCGAAGCGACCGACCTCCCAGGTTCCACCCCGGCCCCTTCGCTCTTCAGTGCGGGAAGTGCATGTACATCCGGGTGCTGGTGGCCACGCCGTAGACGCCCCAGACGCCCGCCACGACCACGTCCCCGAGGATCAGCCCCATGAAGAATGGGGTCAGCCGCTGGTGCAGCTTGAAGCCTCCATAGCGCAGAATCGAGGCCTTGATCAGCCAGGAAATCAGGAATGGCATCCACATGTAGCGCATCACGGAGGTGTGGCCGATCGCATAGCCGATGGGGTGCAGTGGCCACGAGGGGATGCTCAGCCGCGCGGCTCGCAGCGCCAACGCCATCGCGCCGCCCCAGACGTAGCCGCCCATCTCCCAGACGTCGGCGCTCTCGGGCCGCACCAGCCACCCGGCCAGGATGTGCCAGGGCTGCGCTCCGCTGCTGGTGTACCAGCCGCGTACCACCGCCATGGCCGCGCCGTGGCGGTAGTAGATGTCCAGGTGCACCCACGCCGCCCAGACGATCGATGCGAAGATCGCCACCAGCACCGCGTTGCGGAGGTGGGGGCGCGGTATCTGGCCCTCCTCCCGGAACTTGTGGGTGGCGATCAGCTGCACCGCACGGGAGTCCGAGAAGTTGTCGAAGGTGCTGAAGGTGGCGAACATTGGTAGGCCCCTGCGCGGGATGACCCCGGTGCCCGTGAAGGTGACGAACATGTTGACGATCCCCGCGCGAAGATTGAAGGTCCACGGCGAACCGGTCTCGGCCGAGACCCGGGCCCAGGCCAGGCCCATCAGCCATCGCAGCAGGAAGTAGGCGGCGCCGATCGTCGCCGGCAGGCCCGCCGCCGAGGTCATCGCCACCAGGCCAAGCAGCGCTCCGCCCAGCACGAGCAGGCTCATGTGGCTGGAGACCACCTGCACGCCCTCGGGCTGATCCGCCGCGGGGGAGCGCCGCACGCCCTGCCAGGCCAGCAGCAGGGCGGCGGCCGCGAGGGTCAGAAGTGCGCCGGTGCCCTGCTGATTCACGAGGGGGAGCTGCGTGATCCCGGCCCCGCCGCCGCCCCGGCCCAGCCCCAGCGCCGCGCATACCACATACTCCAGCTTCGAGACCCAGTAGAACAGCCAGCAACTGAGGGCGGTCTCGGTGGAGAGCATGTAGGTCAGCCCGATGACGAAGGGGTAGAAGGCGATGTACAGCGGCCGCATCGCCACCCAGGGCATGGACGTGATGCTCTGACCCACCGGGCGGGCCTTCAGCCAGATGGTGGGGAAGCCGGGGTAGAGGTAGTTGATGAAGTTGAAGCTCTGCAGCACCATGGGGATGGCGAAGCCCGCCCACGTCAGCCGGTTGCTCCAGAACGCCCCCGCCAGCCGCGCTCCGGTCATCGCCAGGGGAAGCTGGGCCAAGGGGAAGGTGAGCCGCTCCCGGCTGACCCACTGCTCGGAGACCAGGTTCGTCAGCGCCCAGGTGCCCAGGACCATGAGGCTGGTGAAGAGGATCCAGAAGGCCAGGGGCGTGGCCCAGGCCCTCAGCGTCGCGAGGCTGTAGAGGGTGCCGCCGGTCTCGTAGAAGGCCTCGATGGCGCCGTAGTCGTTCACGGTCAGCCACGGCGGCACGTCGGCCAGCAGCTCCAGCCACTGGTTCTCGGGCGTCGCGTAGTAGCCGATCGCGGGCATCATGGGCACGAGGTGGCCCCACATCCCGTGGCAGCCGACGGCCGTGGTGATGGTGGAGATGATGTAGATGATCAGAAGCTCCGAGGTCTCCAGCCCCAGGGCCCGCCAGAGCCGCCGGGCCAGCGCGAAGAGGAGCACTACGACGAACAGGATCAGGACGCTGCCCATCTGCAGGGAGGTCGTGCTCCAGTGCAGCACCTGGGCGATCTGATACCCGTACATGCCGAAGTAGAGGCCGCCCAGGGCGAAGACCAGGCCGATGACCAGCGCTCTCCACTGCGGTGTGTGCTGCTGCTTGGCGCGTACGTTCTGTGCTTTCACGAAGCTCCTGTCTTCACCGGTCTGGCGCCGCTGGGAAGCCGTCCGTCGTCCGCTGACGCATCTTCGCAAACGGGGCTGTCTCTACCTTCGTCCCACGTTCGAAGGCTGCAGGCCGGGGGCGCCCGCCGCACAGGCGCCGCTGTGCTGCGCGTTCACCGCTCGGGCATAGGCTCGAACCTCGCGCGGGCGCGCTCCCCGATCGCTCGCATCTGAGCGGGCACGCTGCCGTCAACATAGACGATCACGATCGCGCCCGCCGCCACGTCATGCAGCGTGAAGCTGACCGTGCCGGGGCGCACCTGCACCGGGATCCCGACCGGCCCCTCGAAGCCCGCGCGCACTGCGCCCTGCACCTGCATGAACCGCGGGACGCGCGCCCGCACCGAGACCTGCCGCGCGGGCGTGAGGCTGAACTCATCCGGCGTGGAGGCGTAGTCGCGGTTGACAAGCACAACCGCCAGCGCGCGATCGCCGCAGAGGATGCTTCGAGCCAGGAGGTCGCCTCCCTCGGCCAGCGGTCGTCCCGCCGGCGCCCCGATCGACAGCAGCGGCAGCACCTGATGCAGCGTCACGTTCATGCGCCCGACCGCGTTCCACATCTGCGGGTGCGCCAGCAGGCCCCGATTCCCGTGCGCCGGATACCACTGCAGCGTCTTCGCCCCATGAGCCAGCGCGGTGTAGACCTCCAGGCGCATCTCGTCGGGCGCGAACTGCCGCTGCGCGTTCTCGGAGTATCCCTCGCACAGATAGATGAAGGGCCGTGGCCGGCTGGCGGCGGCGGTGTGTCGAACGTGCTCCCGGGTCCGGTCGATGATGTCGCCGCCGATGGGGTAGGCGTGGGTGCACAGGTAATCCGGGATCTGCCCCCAGATGTACATGTTGCGTGGGAAGCCCCCGTGGTCCATCTGCAGGTAGGTGGGGTGATGGGGATCCAGGATGCGGCAGAACTGGTTCGCCCGCTCCACGTCGCGGCAGATGGACAGGTGCGGCAGGCTGGTGCGGTGGTAGCGGCCGTCCGGCTCATCCTCGAGGAAGTGCGCCCAGATGGCCTCCTCCTGCGCGAGGGGGGCAACCACATCCGGTTCGTTGTAGTACACCGGCTCGTACTTCTCCTGCTCGGGCCTGGCCTTGCGGTAGCTGATGTAGGCGCCGCGCAGGCCGTTGGCGTGCAGCCGGTCGAAGAAGCTCGGTCGCGGCGGGACGAAGGCGATGTGCACGTCGAAGAGGTGGCCGGCGTACTGCCGGGCCTCGCTCTCGCTGAGGTTCCCCATGATCGCGAGCGGCGGGGGTGTGGGCAGCGCCCTGAGCAGCACCGCGCGGCGCGCGGCGCCCGCCGTGACCGCCACGGTGTGAAAGCTCCCCCTGAGCCACGGGCGCCGCAGGGAAACCTGCGCGTATCTGAGGCCGGCGAGCGTCTCCGTGAGCTCCGCCACCGGCCGTCCGTCCACCTCAACCGCCCGGGGCTCGAGCCTCATCTCGGACCGAGAGCGGCAGTAGACGTGCAGCTCGTCCAGCGCCGGGCCGACGCCCACGTACTCCAGCGCAAAGGGCGACTCGGTGAGCGGAATGGTCGCGTTCACCGGGTCCCGACCCTCCAGCGAGACGGTCAGATCCCGCGACGCCCCCCCGCAGGCCTCAGGCACCAGCCGCACGATGATCTCGCCGATCTGCCCTGGCGCGATGGGGTTGGGGTAGACGCGGTACCAGGCGACCTGCTCGTTGGCGACCTGAACGTACCGCTCCCTGACATCCGGCTGCACGAAGCTCTTGTCGGTCAGCCACACCTTCCCCACGCTCTCGCCGTCGAGCAGCACGCCGCTGACCGTGAGCGGAGCGTCGGTCAGATTGCTGACATGGGCGTGGATGGTGCCCGCGTGATCGATCTCATCGGGGGTGTACCAGGCCGCGTACAGAGCACCACCGTCCGCACCCGAGATGGATGGCAGCGCCAGACAGATGAGACATGAGCATGTGAGGATAATGGGCAGATGGCGCTTCATGATGTCCCTCCGGTCGTCGCCTGCCGGATCGGATCGGCGGCACCAGACTTCGCGGCCCCCGGCGTGGCTCCCTCCCACGCAGGGCGGTTCCCGGCGGCCATGGCGGGACGGGGCCCTTCGACGAACCACGAGGAACCACAGACGCTGGCAGGGAAGTAGCGTGACAGGCGAGCCGGAGAGACCGGTCGAACAGGCGACCTCGGAGGTGGCTCATGCGTCCGATGGTACTGATGATGGCGGGGGCGATGGTCGGACTCGGCGCGGCAGCGTGGGGCCAGGGGGAGGTGCAGGCCCGGCAGCAGATCGACCTGAGCGGTCAGTGGGAGTACGTGCGCGTGGCGGAGCTCGAGGAGCCGCCGGCGGAGGGCTGGGAGCCGTTTGAGGTGCCGGGGATGCTGCGCGGCGTTGATTATCAGCGGGCCTGGTTCCGGCGGCAGTTCGAGGTCCCCCAGGCCATGGCCGGCCAGCGCATTGTGCTGCACTTCGGCGGGGTGAAGTTCAACTCCACCGTGCGGGTCAACGGGGAGACCGTCGGCGGCCACTTCGGTGGCCACGAGGCCTTCGAGGTGGACATCACCGACGCGGCCCGCGTGGGTGAGACCAACCTGCTGGAGCTGGGCTGCCATGACTGGACCGGCGTATTCATCGACCGGGAGACGGACTTCTCCGTGATGCAGGAGCGGCCGGTGCGCTCCCGCTCGCTGCCCACCGACAAGATCCTGGCGCCCATCGGCGGGCACAATGAGCTGTTCGGGCCCTGGGATGACGTCTCCCTGCGCTCGCACCCGCAGGTGTGGGTCAGCGAGGTGTTCGTCAGGCCGTCCGTCCGCGACCAGCGCCTCCGGGTGGACTTCACGCTGGTCAACGCCACGGACGCCGGGGTCGATCTGGCGCTGCAGGCGGAGGTGGAGGACGGGGATGAGGTCGCGCTGAGCCTCCCGGAGCAGCAGATGGTCCTGGGCGCGGGGGAGACCGTGGAGACGACGGTGGAGGCGCCCTGGACGCAGGCCCGCTACTGGTCGCATGAGGACCCCTACCTGTACCACCTGCGCGCGCGGCTGGTCAGCGACGATCAGACGCTCGATGAGTCCCGCACCCGCTTTGGGTTCCGCGAGTTCTGGATCGAGGGCCCGCACTACTACCTCAACGGCGCCCGCGTGAACCTGCGGGCCACGTCATGGTGGCCGTCGCAGAGGCCGCTGTCGAAGGCCGAGATCGAGGAGCAGATGCGCGGCATACGCGACTGCAACTGCGTCATCTTCCGCACCCACACGCAGCCGTGGCGGCAGGTCTGGTACGACACCGCCGACGAGATGGGTGTGATGATGGTCCCCGAGGGCGCCATCTGGAACGACGATACGGTCTATCGCATCTACGACGAGCGCTTCTGGGATAACTACGCCGAGCACCTGCGGGCGATGGCAGAGCGGACGCGCAACAACCCCTCAGTGGTCATGTACAGCCTCGAGAACGAGATGTACGGACCTCGGATGAATGAGGAGTCCCCCGCCAGGCACGACCTGGCGCGGATGGGCGAGCTGCTGCGGCAGTGGGACCCCACGCGGCCGATCTACTACGAGTCCGACGGCGACCCGCTTGGCGTGGCAGACGCCATCGGCATCCACTACCCGCACGAGTACCCCCGGTACACCAGGTGGCCCAACACCGCCTACTGGTTGGACACGCCCAAGACTCTCAGCCACATGTTCGATGGCGAGGACTGGGTCTGGACGCGCGAGAAGCCGCTGTACATCGGCGAGTATCTGTGGATCCCGTCCTCCGATCCCTCATGGCACACGGTCTTCTTCGGCGATGAGGCCTACCTCGACTATGAGGGCTACGGGCAGAGGGCGAGGGCCCTCTCGTGGCGGATGGCGACCCAGGCCTACCGGTACTACGAGGTGGGAGCGATGTCCCCGTGGACCGTCAACTCCACCGGCGTGCTCCAGGGCGCGGAGAATCCGCTCTTCGCCGCGCAGCAGTGGGCCATGGAGCCGCTGGGCGCGTACCTGCGGGAGTACGATCACAACTTCTACTCCGGCGAGCAGATCGCGCGCACCGCGGACGTCTACAACGATGTCCTGGAGGAGTCCGACCTCACCGTGCGGTGGTCTCTCGAGAGCGGGGACGTGAGGCACGACTCCGGTGAGCGGGAGCTGGCCGCGATGCAGCCGGGCGAGCGCCGGGCCACCGAGTTCACGCCCGCGATGCCGCAGGTCGCGGAGCGGACCGAGGCGACCCTCAGCGTTGTGGTCGAGAGGGAGGGCCGCGAGGTCTTCCGCGATGAGAAGCCGTGCTCGATCTTCCCGCCGCTGTCGCTGCGGACCCCGGCGGGCGCCACGGTGGGCGTCTATGATCCGGCGGCGAGCACCGCGGAGAAGCTGGCGGCGGCCGGCTTTGAGTTCGAACGCGTGACGGACCTCGTGGACGCCGACTGCGACGTGCTGGTGATCGGCGCCGGCGCATGGGAGCCGGAGGGGGGCGCGGTCCCGGTGATCGGCGGCGCCGGTGAGGAGGCCGCACTGACCCAGTTCGTTCGAGCCGGGGGCCGCGTGCTGGTGCTGGAGCAGGCGCACTACCCACCCGGCGCGGTGCCGGCGTCGCTGACGGACCACACCTCCACGATGACCTTCCCGCAGATGCCGGATCACCCCGTGCTGGCGGGCATCAGGCCCCCGGACCTGAAGTGGTGGCGCACGGACCACGTGGTCACTGCGCCGGAGCCGGTCCGACCCCTGCGGGGGGCCTCCCGGGCGATCGTGGTCTCCGGCAGTCAGGCGGGGATCGACCACGCGCCGCTGCTTGAGCTGCCGCAGGGCGAGGGCACCATGCTGCTGTCGCAGATGAGGCTCGCGGAGCGCCTGGGCGTGGAGCCGGCTGCGGGCGTGCTGGTGCAGAACGCCATCGACTACCTCGCCGGCTTCGAGCCCAACATGCGGCGGACCGCGCTGTTCTGCCCCGATCCCGCGACACGGCGCTACCTGCGCGGCATCGGCCTGGATCCGGCGGACGTCACGGACGATCCTGCGGCGGCGGACTGGGACGGGATCGACCTGCTCATCGCCTGCAGCCCGCTGCAGGGGCTTGCCGGGGTGCGAGGGGAGATCGACCAACTGCTCGGGCGCGGCGGCACGCTGCTGCTGCACGGCGTCACGCCGCAGGAGTTGAGGGCAATGCTCCCGGAGGCGGGGCTTGAGCTGACGCCGTACCAGGGGCCGGCCACCCGCGTGCCGGACGCGCATCCGCTCTCGGCCTGCTTCGCCAACGAGGACCTCTACTGGCTGGGGGAGGCGCGGGCGGCTCACTCCTGGGCCACCAAGCCGCTCTCGGATGAGATGACCGACTTCGTCTTCGCCAAGACTCTCGAGGGCAGGGAGGTCACCGAGTACTCCTACGAGCGGATGGAGGTGGAGGGCGCGGTGGCGGAGCGTCGCGAGGACTCGGTGCACCTGTCCAGCGGCGGGGCCTCGGCGTCGGCGGCGGTGCAGGTCGCGGAGGACGGGGAGTACATTATCGGTGTGGTTGCGGGCGGGACGCAGGCGGAGGACACCTGGCCGGCAGGGGCGATCCTGGTGGACGGCGAGCGCTTCGGCCAGTTCACCTGCCAGCAGGGCGATTTCGACACCTACACGACCTTCGGCCGCCTCACCGCGGGCGAGCACGTCGTGACGGTGCGCTTCACCAACGACCTCTACAGGCCGCCGGACGAGGATCGCAACCTCCACCTGCGCAGCATCCTGCTGGCGCGAGACGAGGCCCAGCGGGGCGTTACCTTCCTGACCTCCCCGCCCGCGGTGGCGGTGTTCGACGCCGGCCCGGGGCGCGTGGTCGTGGACAACATCAACTGGGCGGAGGCGGAGCGCAACACGCGGAAGGCCGCGCGCTATATCTGCGGTCTGCTCACCGGCCTGGGCGCGCGGTTCAGCGCCGGCGCGGGGACGGTCATCGAGGCCGAGAGCCTGGAGCACGATCCGGAGATGAGCTGGTACCGCGCCGAGCGGGGCTACGCCTACCTGGGCGATGTGGGCTACATCGAGGGGACGGTGCGGTGTGAGACGGCGGGTCGCTACATCCTGCGGATCATCGCCAGCGGGACGCCCGCGGAGGGCGAGTTCCCTATCATCGCCCTGAGCCTCGACGGCCGGGAGCTGGGGCAGGTGCAGCTACAGGCAGAGGGCTGGCTGGCATACCCGATGGAGGTCACCCTCACCGAGGGCGAGCATACGCTGCGCCTGAGCTTCACCAACGACCTGCACGCGCCGCCGGAGGACCGGAACCTGATGATCGACCGTATCGAGGTGCTGGAGGCGGAAGACTGAAAGCTCCGACGGTGAGGGAGCGCTGCCGATGAGTGATGAGCAGACACGCGACAGGCCGAATATCATCTGGATTATGGCCGATGACCTGAGCTGGGGCGACCTGGGATGCTTCGGCCAGGAGAAGATCCTGACGCCGAACATCGATCGGCTCGCTGCAGAAGGCATGCGGTTCACGCAGTGCCACAGCGGCTCGCCGCTGTGCGCGCCGTCGCGGTCATCGCTAATGCAGGGGCTGCACCAGGGCCACGCCACCGTGCGGGACAACGCCGCCCCCGGCGGCTATCGCCACACCCTGCAGCCCGACGACATCACGGTAGCGGAGGTGCTGCAGGAGGCGGGCTACACCTGCGGTCTGTTCGGGAAGTGGGGGCTGGCGGTCCATGACCAGCCCGGCATCCCCAACAACAAGGGCTTCGACGACTTCTGCGGCTATCTGAACCAGCGCAAAGCCCACAACTACTACCCGGAGTACCTGTGGCGGAATCAGGAGCGCATCGACCTCCCGCAGCACCGGGGCCACGACCACACCCAGCCCAACGAGTACGACGACCAGGGCCGCATCATCCCCAATGGCATCGAGGACCCCGACAGGGCTCGCTACTCGTTCGACGTCTACGCCGAGGCCTCGGAGGAGTTCCTCCGCCGCAGCTACGACCGCCCGTTCTTCCTCTATCTGGCCTACACCATCCCACACCTGGCGCTGGAGGTGCCCGAGCTGGGGCCCTACACCGACCTGGACTGGCCCACACTCAGCCACAAGATCTTCGCCGCCATGATCACGCGCATGGACGACGCAGTCGGCCGGCTCCTGGACCTGCTCGAGGAGCTGGGATGCGCCGACAATACACTCATCTTCTTCACCTCCGACAACGGCTACAGCATGGCGGGCCTGGATCTGGACCCCTCTCTCGACGAGTTCTTCCACCACCGCGGCCCGTGGAAGGGCGCCAAGGGGAACTGCCATCAGGGAGGCCTGCGCGTCTCCACCGTCGCCCGCTGGCCGGATCGCATTCAGCCAGGCACCACCAGCGACCACCCGTGGGCATTCTGGGACCTGATGCCCACGGCGGCTGAGCTTGCGGGAGTCAGCCCGCCCGCGCACATCGATGGCGTGTCCCTGGTCCCGACCCTCACCGGGGATGCGGAGCACCAGCGCGCGCCCGAGTACCTCTACTGGGAGCTGCGCGACGAGCAGGCGATGCGCCTGGACGACTGGTACGCCTATCGGCCGCATCCCGAGCGGCCCGTCGAGCTCTACCACGCCCTGGAGGACCCCGGGGAGGAGCGGAACCTGGCGGCGGACAAGCCGGACCTGGTAAGCGAGGTCGAGGACATCATGCGCGAGGCCCACACGCCGACGCTCTACTTCCCCGGCCCCGGACAGACCCGGGAGGCATGGGAGGCGGAGCTGCGCGAGGCGGGCCTCACGCTCCCGGAGAACATCGACCGCTAGGCGCGTCTGCCGAGGATCCCCGGCTCAGCAGTGTCTCGCACCCGGCGCATTGCCCTGCGCCGGCAGGGCGTGTATGATAGTGTGAGACCATCGGGGGCGCATGAATCGGCGATGAGATGAGGAGAGAGACAGATGACAGGCAATCCCCTCCTGAAGCTGCAGGAGTACGGCCAGAGCATCTGGCTGGATTTCCTGCGGCGCGGGCTGATCACGTCCGGTGAGCTGCACAGGCTCATCGAGGAGGACGGCATCCGCGGCGTGACCTCCAACCCCGCCATCTTCGAGAAGGCCATCGCCCAGAGCGATGACTACGAGGACGCCATCGCGGCGCTGGCGCAGCAGGGAAAGGGCGCCCAGGAGATATACGAGACCCTCACCGTGGAGGACATCCAGAGCGCGGCGGACCTGCTGCGCTCCGTCTACGACGAGTCCGAGGGTCGGGACGGCTTCGTGAGCCTGGAGGTGGATCCCCACCTGGCGCGAGACACCGCGGGCACCATCGATGAGGCGCGCGTGCTGTGGGAGAAGGTGAATCGCCCGAACCTGCTCATCAAGGTCCCGGCCACCGTCGAGGGGCTGCCGGCGATCCAGCAGCTCATCAGCGAGGGCATCAACGTCAACATCACACTGCTGTTCGGACTGCCCCGATACCGGGAGGTGGCCGACGCCTACATCTCGGGCCTGGAGGAGCGCCTCGAGCGCGGGGAGCCGGTGGACCGCATCGCGTCCGTCGCCAGCTTCTTCCTCAGCCGCATCGACGTGCTGGTGGACCCCATGCTGGAGGCCAGGATGGAGGGCGAGGGCCGGGAGGCGGAGATCGCCGGGAGGCTTCGGGGGCAGGTCGCCATTGCGTCCGCAAAGGTCGCCTACCAGATCTACAAGGAGATCTTCGGCGACGCCCGGTTCCAGCGGCTGAGAGATGCCGGCGCTCGCGTGCAGCGCCTGCTGTGGGCCAGCACGAGCACCAAGAACCCCGAGTACAGCGATGTCAAGTACGTGGAGCCGCTGATCGGTCCGGAGACGGTCAACACGCTCCCCATGGAAACCATCGATGCCTACCGCGACCACGGCGATCCCGGCGATCGGCTCGAGGAGGGCGTCGATGAGGCCCGCGAGGTGCTGGACCTGCTGGCGGAGGTGGGCATCGATATTGACGAGGTGACCGCGCAGCTCGTGGACGAGGGGATCGAGAAGTTCAATAACCCCTTCGACGATCTCATGGAGACGCTGGAGAGGGCCGTCAGGAGGCAGGCCGCCTCGTAGGACCGCCGCCCGGAGCGTGACGACGCACCGGCTCCGGCAACGCGAACGAGACTGCCGCAGGCTGTGTGCGAGGCACATCGGGCGGCACCGCGATGATGCAGCCGACGTCCACGGTGTGTGTAGTGGGTAGACGCCAATCATGATTGTAGAGCATTCAACATACTCGCGCATGGGATTGCTGGGCAATCCGTCGGATGGCTTCGGCGGCAAGACGCTAACGGTCCAGATCAGGGACTTCGCCGCCATCCTGCGCCTGTGGGAGAGCCCAGAGCTCACTATCAGGCGTCACCCGCGGCACGACCCGTTCGTTTTCGAGAGCCTGGCCGAGCTCCACCGAATCGCCGAGGAGGACGGCTACTACGGCGGCACCAGGCTCTTGTACGCGGCCTGCAAGCGCTTCTATGAGTACTGCACTGACAACGGTGTGCGGCTTCGCGACGCGAACTTCACCATCGACTACGACACCACCATCCCGCGCCAGGTCGGCCTGGGCGGCTCCAGCGCCATCGTGGTCGGCATCCTCAAGTGCCTTATGCGCTTCCACGGCCTGAGCGAGCGGGATATCCCTCGAGAGCTGCAGCCGCAACTCGCGCTCTCTGTCGAGGAGGAGCTGGGGATCAAGGCCGGCCTGCAGGACCGGGTGGCGCAGGTCTACGGCGGCCTGGTCTATATGGACTTCGACCCCCGGCACATGAGCGCGCACGGCCATGGGCTCTACGAGAAGCTGCCTCTGGACCTGCTGCCGGCGCTCTACCTCGCGTACGTCCCGCACTCCACGACCACCTCGGGGGAGGCGCATAATCTCATCCACTACCGGTACGACAACGGCGACCGGGAAGTGCGCGAGGCGATGGCTGAGTTCGCCCGTTACGCCGACCTGGGGCGGGAGGCGCTGGAGGGCGGTGACGTGGAGGAGTTCGGTCGTCTGATGGACCGCAACTTCGACCTGCGCAGGCGGATCTACGGGGATGAGGTCATCGGCGAGGACAACCTCGCGATGATCCGCATCGCCCGCGAATTCGGCCTGCCGGCGAAGTTTACGGGCTCGGGCGGAGCCATCACCGGGGTTCTGCGCGAGGACGTGGATGTGGCCAAGCTACAGAGAGCCTTCGAGTCCCGAGGCTATCACTTCCTGCAGGTGACGCCGGTTGACAGCGCGTCCGAGGCCCTGGATCAGTCCGACTGAAGCCTGACGCCGACGTGAGCAATCGCGCCGGGGCGGGACTGAGGCCGGAAGGCTCAGCCGCCGGGGGTTCTGTGCTCAGCGCTGATGCGGACCCTGGAGATCAGCATGCCGTTATTGTAGCTCCACAGGGCGATGCCGCCGTCGGAGAGTGGCTGGGGGTCGTCGTACTGCACCATCAGCTCATCGTCCACGTAGTACTCGATGTGGCCGCCCCGCTTGTGCACCCTGGTCTTGAACCAGTGGCGATGGAAGTCCGCGTTGGGGCTGACCGGATTGACGAAGTGCCCCTCGGGATTCTCGGCCACGACCTCATTGCCGCGCATCATCTTGGCGTGCTTGTTGTGGTCCCCCGCGTAGATGAAGCTGTAGCCGCTGCACAGATCGCGCCCGTTGGCGCAGATGGTGCAGTTGAGGTCGCTGGGGTCCGAGTAGCCCGGCTCCTGGGGCAGGTCCATGATGAGGGCCGACCAGAACTCGAGGACCAGCTCGCCCGTCCAGAGGTCCTTGGACCACAGGATGGGGTTCTTCGGGTCGCCCTCGGGGTCGCGGCCGCCGAACCACGACCATCCCGGGTAGCAGGGCCAGCGGTCGTGCACCTCCCAGATCCCCGCGCCGGAACGCCAGGAGGTGGGTGCGCCGCTGAAGGTCTCATCCAGCATGCCGTCGCTGCGCACCGCGATCTGCGCAGGCCCCGCGGACAGCCCGCCGCGCTCGAAGCCGAGGTAGTCACCGGCCGCGGCGCCGCCGACCTGGTGAGCCAGGACGATGGCCTCCCCGAGCTCATCCACCAGCGAGGCAGTGATGACGCTCCCGCGCCGCTCGGCGACCAGCCGCGGTGACGGCATCTCCGTGGCGCCCTGGCCCTGGGCCATGATCCGGTCGCCCACGGCCAGTTGAGCCGTCAGCCTCCCGCCCTCGGCGCTTGCCGTCAGGCGCGCCCCCCCTGCCAGCTCCTCGTCGGTGCCGAGGTAGAGGTGCAGCGAGCCGCTCTCCTCGGCGAGGCTCCTGAGCTGGACCTCGATCTGGTAGTCGGTGAACAGCGGCAGGCTGTATACATATCTGTTGCCCTCGACCGGGCGCCAGCAGGCCTCCGGGGAGACCCAACCGGCCATAGTGTCCTCTTTGGTGAACTGCTCGGTGATCGCGGGCGGGGCAGGCGGCGGCTCGGGGAACCAGACGCTGACGTCGTCGAAGCAGGCCTCGTCCCGCCCGCGGACGTAGAAGCCAACCTGGCCGCCGGTGAAGGTGGTATCGGCCGCCTCCAGCGCCAGCCGACCGTCAACCTCGAGGGTGATATGTCCGCGGTGACACCCCACCCTGACCCTCTCGAAGCGGTTGCGGATGCACGTGAACGTGGTGGTGGCCAGCGTCCGCTGCTCGCCGCCCGCCACGCGAAGCAGCTCCCGCGTGCCCTGCCCCCGAGGCGTGGTCCCCCAGCGGACCAGGTAGTAGTCAGCCGGCCCCTGGTAGCAGAACATCAAGCCCACCTGCTGGGCCTGTTTCAGCTTCACCATGGCGTCCAGCGCGTAGTCGCTCCACGATGGGCGGCCGGTTATGACGTATGCGTGACCCTGCTGGCCGGAGGACCCGTAGAGATGCTCCTGCTGCACAGCCCATCGCCCACGCACCACCTGGCACCGGCCCTGCGTGACCCGCTCTGACTCGAAGGTCTCCAGGTAGCGCTCGTGGCTGCGGATCTCGACGTCGTCGAAGAACGCGCTCTCACACGCCTCGGCGTAGAGCGCGACTCTGCCGCGCGCGAAAGTGTCGTCCGCAGCCAGCAGCCGGCGGGTGCCGTCCACGTAGGCCTCAATGCAGCCGTCGGCGACGGCGATCCTCATGTCGTACCACGTATCGGGACGGTAGGGCGCATCGACCTCCTCGTCCAGGACCTGCCACTTGCCGTCCTGGACCTTGATGAGCTGCAGCCGGCCTCCCGACTCTCCGGCGGCGCCGGCCGTACGCGACCAGCGCAACAGATAGTAGTTGCTCTCATCCTGGAGGTAGGCGGCCAGTCCCACGGCCCCGCTCGCCGAGGCCTTCACGGCGGACCGCAAGCAATAGCTGTCCCAGAAG
>JBNGDZ010000064.1:9471-14457 GCA_049975765.1 Armatimonadota bacterium | reverse complement strand
GGTTCAGGTAGACGCCCAACTGGTCGCCGTCGGGCGTGATCGCGTCGATGGTGAGCTCGCGCCAGAGGCCCTCGGTGTTGAGCACGTTCGCGGCCATGGTGCCGCCCCCGGCGCCGGTGACCCAGATGGCCACACGCCCGCCGAAGTCATCGCTGGTGCGAACCCACAGCCGCAGCCGATATGTCCGCTCCGGTTCCACCGCCCCGACGGGCTGATACCACCGGCCCCAGACCCTGGTGCGGTGCTGCTCCTCGGCCTCGGGCGGACCCGCGGCGGTGCACCGGAGCATCGCGCACAGCCGCCCGCCATGCGGTGCGGTGGGGTCCAGCGCGAAGGCGAACTCCCCGCACATCACGTGCTTCTTCCAGGCTCCCGAGGCGTCCTCGAAGCCGCCGTTCTCAATCAGGTTCGCCTCATCGTCGATGGCAGCAGCCGAATGCGCCAGCCACACCGGGCGCCAGATGCCGCCCGCGCCGGCGTTGTCCTCCACGCGGACCGCCAGCACGTTCGGCTCATCGTGGCGCACGACCTCGGTCACGTCCACCTCGAAGGCCTTCTGCCAGGAGTCGGCGTCGCCCTCGTAGGGGTAGGGGCGCTCCAGCACCTTCTCGCCGTTGAGCCATACGGTGCAGGCCTCGTCCACGGCGCCGAAGACGAGCCGCATCGCGGGCCGCTCGGCCTCGCGCTCCACCGTAAACGCGGTGCGGTACCACGCAAAGCCGTCGTAATCCTGCCCGTGCTCCTCGCGCCACTGCCGCCCCACCGGCTGCTCCTCCCAAGGGCCGTCCACGCCGATCCGCTGCCAGTCCCCGTCCGGGTGATCCTCGCGGTGCCAGCCCTCCTGCTCGCCGACGCCCTCCGGATCCCAGCGGAACCGCCACGGCCCCGAGAGGCGCTCGCCCGGCTCGGCCATCAGGCTCAGCAGCTTCCGGTCCCAGGTTCGCTGTTCGGCCCACGCCAGGAAGGCCATGTTGCAGATCAGATCGGCCTCGACCGACGCCCGGAAGTCATCCAGCCGCTGCAGGGCCTCGCGGTAGGGCCGGATCGCGCCGCTCTCGCGGTACCGGTCATAGGCCGCCTGGGTCTGGAGCGTCAGCCGCGCATTGCGCAGACCGTCCTGCAGGAAACGCACCCGGGCCAGGGCGGTCTCGTCGCCGGCTGCAGCCGCCTCGGCACGGGCCAGAAGGTCCTCGCCGCGGGACATGGCCTCCGCCGTGAAGACCTCATCCGCCTGGCGATAGAAGCTCGCCCAGTGCAGGTCCTCCGGGCGCTCGGCGACGGCGTCGGACACCTCTCGCCAGTGCGCGAAGTAGGCCTGCACGGCAGCCCTTGCGGAGCCGAACGCCGCATAGAACTCGTCGAGCACGTCATCCACGCTGAGTTCCGGGCGGGCGTGCAGGCGGGCGAGCGTATACAGATCAGGCCCACGAGTGGCGTACTGGCCGGTGAGGGAGTCGAAGTCGGTGCCGATCATGCCCTGCTCCGCGCAGGTGCGGAATTCGCGGCCGATCTTATGCGCCATAAAGAGCGGCATGTTGTGGCCGTCCAGCATGTAATTGGGGCGCAGCAGCAGCCGGGCCCCGGTGGCCGCCCAGCCCTCCCACTGACTGCGCATCTCTGCGGCTCTCTCGTCGGTCCACGGGAACATGACCCCGGGGACGATGCCGATGATGATGTGATCGTTCAGGGACGTCTCGCGGGGGGGCCGGCGGTAGTTGGCGTAGGCGAAGCCCATGACCACCGCCTCCGGGTCGATCTGGCGGGCCTGCTCCTGGACTGCGAGGTAGTAGCGGGCGTAGCGGTCCGAGAGGCTGCCCAGGAAGCGATGCCAGTCACTCTCCCCCGCCTCGAAGGCCGCCCTGGCGTGCGCCAGGCGTTGGTCCCAGGGCACCCCGAGCTCCGGATCCGGGACATCCCACCCCATGCAGCGGGGACATGTGCACTTGCCGGCGGTGTCGTTCTCGCTGGCATCGACGTATGGGTTGGACTCGCTGCGAGTGCGCTGCCAATCCTCGACGATCGCCCGGTGAAAGGCCGGCTCTGAGACGCACATCGAGACCAGCCGCGGCGAGCCGCCCCAGTAGTTGGGGTCGGGGCGCCTGGTTCCGTCGGGCAGGAGGTTGAAGTACTCCGGATGCTGCTCGCCGTGCTCCTCCCACCAGCTCGTGAAGGCGTGCTTCATGTCCATGTTCACGCCAAGCGCGAAGCGGTGGCGGCGCAGCCAGGCCCCCTGCGCGGAGATGAACGTGCTGCGCGTGTCCGGCGACGCCCAGCCGTCCGTCCCGGCCACCACAGGCCCCCCGTCGCGCCATCGAGCGTGAACGAAGGCCGGCTTGCCCGTCTCATCAAGCTGGTCGAAGGCGATGTCGGCGCGCTGGGGGATGACCTCGCCCAGCGGCCCCGGCCACAGCCACCGCACGCCGAGATGCCGGTCGAGCAGATGATAGACCGCGAACAAGGTGCCCACGCGGGTGCGGTTGTTGTGCAGGATCCACGCGGCCGGACCGTCGCTGTCGTCGCCGGTCAGTACCAGCCGGTCCCTGTCCGCCCGGATGATGAAGCCATTGATGGGCAGCGCCTCAGCGTCCACCCCCATGGCCGCCGTCGCCCGGCATGCGCCGATCAGGACGGCCCCGGCGTCCAGGTCCGCCTCGCTCTCTGGGACGATGAGCAGGCGGGCGCCGGTGGATCGCTGCAGGTGGTGGCGAAGCTCCTCCGCCGCGAAGCTCTCCACCGGCAGGGCGTCGTCGGGGATCACGATGGTGGCGACCGGCTCGTGATCGACGACAAGCTTGACGGCATGCGCCTGTGACGCGAGCGCCAGCAGCGCAATCAGGGTCAGCAGACTACGCGGGTGTCGCATTCATCCACCTCGCTCGGATCGGGGCGGGCCAGGCACTACATGTCCACCTCGCACTCCCAGAGGTAGCCGGACCGATAGGGGTTGTCGGTCTCCGCCACGTAGAAGAGGTTGCCCTCGGCGCGTATGATGTCGTGCGTCCGGTAGCAGGCTGTGTCGAGGCCGGGGTCGTACATCTCCCCCAGGTTCCGGAAGGCGCCACTCTCACGGTCGTAGCAGAAGAGCTGCCCGTTCCCCTCGTCGCCGCCACAGCCGTAGATCAGCCCGTCCTCGCCCACCAGCAGCCCGGGCATCCTGCGCGAGGCGTAAGGCTTGCCGAGGAACCGGCAGGACGCGGTCTCCGGGTCCAGCCGGATGAGATCGCCCAGCGTGGACCCGATGTAGAGGTAGCCGTCGCCGCCGTTGATCATGCAGTCCACCGGCCCGGCGCCGGGGTACATGATGTCGCGGCCCGCCGGGCCGTTGGGGATGCTGTGGTCGAACCAGGTGATCTCGTCGGCATCCGGGTCGTAGCAGAACAGGTTGTGCTTCGTCCAGTGCCAGGTGCCCCAGAAGCGCCCCCTGTCATCCAGCGCGGAGATATGCGTGATGGAGCCGATGAACTCGAAGTCCATCACCTCGTCGGCGTCGATATCGTACTTGAAGAACTTGAACACCGGATAGGTCAGCCCGTAGATCACCCGCCGCTGGTGATCCATGGTTATGGTCTGGATGTAGTCGTACTCCACCGGCGTGGCGAGGATCTCGTACTCCCCGGTGCGGGGAGTGTAACGGAATATCTTGCCGCCGGGCGCCTCCAGCCGCCTGGTGACGTCGTGCAGGCACGCCGTCGCCCCGTAGATTGCCTTATCAGCGCCATCATAGATGAGCGAGCGGTGGATCTTGACATCGAACTGCTCGCCGACCTGCGCCCAGCCCAGGCTCTCCCACTCGCCGGTCTTCGTATCGAAGGCGTAGAAGATGTCGGCATCGTAGGCGGTTATCCCGCAATAGAGCCGCCCGTCCTGAGGGTTGTGCAGCAGGCAGGTGAAGGCGACGTAGTTGCGCCGCCGCCGCTCATCGAGACTCGCCCTGCCGACCTCATCGTCCTCCATCGGCGCCTCGTCCATGCGGTAGTCGCGCAGAATGTGCGCCCTGCACCTGACGGCCATCGCGATCCCTCCGCTGTCGCCTCCATTACATGCTGCGACCCCAACGCCTCTCGTCCCCATTGCTTTCG
This sequence comes from Armatimonadota bacterium, assembly GCA_049975765.1. Taxonomy (GTDB): domain Bacteria; phylum Armatimonadota; class Zipacnadia; order Zipacnadales; family UBA5352; genus JAYENL01. Next base: position 10,378 of record JBNGDZ010000064.1, on the reverse strand, counting down.
CCCTCAGCCCATCAGGACCTCGCTCGTCTTCACACTCCTGGTCCCGTTCACGGCAACTGCCGCAGCGCTTCCCGGCTCGGAGCCCACCCATCATCGCAGCAAGCGAAGCAGCCATGGGGACGGATACGCTGTGCAACTCAGGCCGCGGGATGAGCAGCGCTGTGCCGAACTGGTACGATCAGCCGCGGCCCACTTTCCCGCTGCTCGAGGTGCTGTCGGGTCTTTGCTCCCAGGATCGTCTCCGGTCGCCGCCCGCGAGCCGCGGTCAGCGGCAAAGGCCGCGGGCATGCGCCCGGCGAACCTACGCTGGCAGACAGATCAGGACGGGAGGGACACAGACATGGCCCCGCAGATCTCCCTGTACACGCTGCTTGCACGCGACGTCTCGCTGGAGGAGGCGGTGCGGCTGGCTGCGGACGCCGGCTTCGACGCCGTAGACATCCGCCAGCGCGATGACGGCATCCACATCCTGCCCGAGATCAGCGACCAGGAGGCCGAGGACGTCCGCGAGATGGTCGAGGACGCCGGCCTGCACGTGTCCGGCCTCACCACCTACTGGGAGGTCGGGGTGGTGGAGCGTGACGCCGCCGCGGAGCACCTCGCCAGCATCGAGCGCTCGCTGCATACAGCCACAGTCCTGGGCGCAAAGTTCATGCGCGTGTCCTCGGGCGACTACGACCGGCGCTACGACTACGAGGTCTGCCGCGCGGCATTCCGCGATCAGATGATGCGCGTGGCCCAGATGGCCGCCGCCCACGAGATCGTGGTCACCCCCGAGCAGCATGGCGGGCGCTACATCGCCTCGGCGGGTCAGTGCATGGACATGCTCCGCGGCCTCGAGCACCCCTATCTGGGGGTCGTCTTCGACCCCGGCAACGCGGTCAGCGAGGGCTTTGAGCGCCCCTGG
>JBNGDZ010000064.1:0-9461 GCA_049975765.1 Armatimonadota bacterium | reverse complement strand
CAACGAGGGTGTGCTGGACTGGGACGAGATCGCGGATGAGCTTGCGGCCGTCGGCTACGACGGGTACCTGACCGCCGAGGACTTCGCGCAGTTCGACTCCCTGGAGGAGAAGTTCGCCTGGAACGCCCAGTTCCTGCGCGCCCTCGCGGCGCGCTGGGAGTGAACGGCGGGGATAGGACACCGGGGACGCGGTTCGGACCGCAGCGGAGGGTGCCCACTGCAGGCGAATGTCGCGATCCACCCCGGACGGCCGACGGGCGACAGATTAGTGCCTGGGCAGGGCGCCCCTCAGGGTACCGGCCACACCAGCAGGGTAGTGTCCTGGCTGGCGGAGAGCAGGTGCCGCTCATCGGGTGTCAGCGCCAGGTCGAGCACCGATGCGGCGTGGCCGCTCAGGATCGCCGTCTGCTCGCCTGTGGACAGGTCCCAGCAGGTGATGAGGTCCCCGCCGCCGGCGAGGACTCGACCGTCCTCGGTGACCGCCAGCGCGTGCACCGCATGGCCGTGGACCATCTCTCCGGCCATCTCGCCGCTCGCCAGGTCCCAGCGGAGGATGCGGCCGTCCCGCGCCCCCGACAGCGCCTGCTCCTGGCCGAGGAATGCCACCGCCTGCACCCAGCCGCGGTGACCGGTCATCGTGCGCACCAGCTCGCCCCGCTGCAGGTCCCAGTAACGTACCGTCCCGTCGCGGCCGCCGCTGAGAGCAGCGTTCCCGTCGGGCGAGACGCCGACGGCCAGCGCGCCGCCGCGGTGCTCGTCCAGCACGAGCACCGGCTCGGCGCGCTCACGGCCCCACGCGCGTACGGTGCCGTCGCCGGCGGTGGAGAGCAGGTGCGTGCCGCGCGGCGTGTACGCCACGGCCCGCACGTAACCGCGATGGCCCGTTAGCTCGCGCAGCAGCGCCCCGTCGGCGAGGTCGAACTCCCGCAGCACGCCGTCCTTGCAGCCGGCGGCCACCCTGCTGCCGTCCGGCGACACCGCGACCGCGTAGGCCCCCAGCGTCGCGCCGGTGATGGTCCGCAGGCACTCGCCGCTGGCCAGGTCCCACACGCGCAGCGTCTCGTCGGTGGAGCCGCTGACCGCCATGCCCGAGCCAAGGGCGTCCACAGCCTGCACCGGACCGTTGTGCCGCTCCCAGACCACACGCGGCGTGCCGTCCTCGACGCGCGTCTCCGCCACCAGCCGGGAGCCGTATGACAGCACCCAGCGACCGTCCGGCGAGACCTCAATGCGGGTGACGTGGCCGTCATGGGGGACCCAGCGGAGCAGGACCTCCTCGTCGTGCCGGTTCCAGCGCCGGATCGAGCCGTCTCGCGAGCCGGTCAGCAGCTCGCCGGGGTCAGTGCAGTAGGCCACCGCGGTGACCGCGTGGCCGTGGTGGCCGCTGAACTTGCCCAGCATCTCGCAGCTCTCCAGCAGCCACTCCTGCGCGCTGTGGCGGCTGCCGACAAGGAGGCGCTCGCCGTCCGCGGACAGCTCCATGCTCCGGCTGTGCGCGTAGTAGTCCTTGAGCCAGGCCTTCAGCAGCTCTCCGGTGCGCAGGTCCCAGTGCTCGAGGATCTCGCCCGAGCCGGCACCGCCGTCGGCGATGGCCGTCCGCCCCTCGGGGCCGTAGATGCCCTCGCGGAAGTAGTGCATCCTGCCCTCGATGGCGATGAGTTCCTCGCCACTGGCCAGGTCCCACTGCTTGAGCGTCGGCGGTCGTGAGCCGGTGGTGAGCACGCGCCGCTCATCGGGCGAGTAGTGCGCCGCCACGAGACCCGCCTGCCCGGTCGCGATGCTCCGCACCAGGCGGCGGTCGGCGAGGGACCACTCATGGACGCCCCCGCCCGAATCCGCGACCAGCAGCATGCTCCCGTCGCTTCGCGGCTCGACACCGCGGATGGCGCTGTCGCAGACCTCATGGTTGCTCTGCAGCTCTCCGGCGGCCAGGTCCCAGATCTCCAGGCGGTTGCCCACCGCGATGACCGCCCGGCCGTCGGGGAGGTAGCACAGATCCCCGATCCCCCCGGCGTAGCGCATGCGCAGCGTGCCCAGGCGCTGCACGGCGCCCTCGGGCAGCGCATCGCCCAGCCGATCCTGCGCGCCGCCGGCCATCGTCAGGGCACATGCCGCGATGGCCGCGGCCTCCAGCACAGTCATCATCGCGCGCATGGTCACTCCTCCAGCGTCCTCTCCGGACCGTACACGTTGCGGTAGACCCGCGTATTGCCGCCGGTGACGACGGCCTTCCCCGGCTCGGCGGCGAACCAGTTGTGATGCACCTCGGCCCCATCGGAGGGCACGCCGCGGATAACCACATGTCGCTGCGTGCTCCGGAAGGTGTTGTGGTGCACGTGCATCCAGTCGCCGGCGATATCCGTGCCGTCGCCGCGGTCGCGGCCGCCGTGCATGTCGAAGTGGTGGCTGGTGGCGTGCTCCAGAACCAGGTTCCACGCCGCCTCGTAGCCTGAGCCGGGGGAGCCACTGGAGGCGATGTGGTGGCGGCAGTAGTCGAAGATGTTGGCGATGATATGCACGTCGCTGGAGGACAGCGAGATCCCGTAGCCCAGTCCGCCGCGCTGGCAGTGGTGGATGAAGTTGTGGTGGATCTGCACGTCCATTGCCCCGGAGCCGACACCGATGCCAGAAACGTTGAAGTTGTAGATCTCGCAGTTGTCGATCTCCGGGCTCCAGCCCCCCAGGGAGATGAACCGGGAGGATTCGCCGATACGCTCACTCCCGCCGTAGTGGCCGCGGAAGCGCAGGCCGGTCAGCCGCACGTTATCGCCGGCCGAGAACATGCGCCCGGCGTCATCCATGTGTATCAGTGCCCCCGGCGATCCGTCCCGCCCGCGGCTGCCGGCAAGCGTCACGCCCTCGGGGATCGCCAGCGTCCCATGTTCGGTGAGGTCGATCTCCACTCCGTCGGGCAGGTAGATGACCTGGCCCGGCTGGGCCTGCTGCAGTGCTCCCACCAGCTCTTCGGCCGTGGTCGCGGTGAAGTCCCCGCCCTCGAGGATGCGGCCATAGCCCTCCCCTCCCCCGATGGGGTCGCCGGTCGGATTCGCCTCACAGCCGAAGGTCTCCTCGTCAGCCCTCGCCGCGGCCGACAGCAGCAGCGCCATCAGCACCACCGCACACCAGCCTGTCTGCTGCATCCCTGCGGTCACCGCTCTCTCACCGCTTCCTGCTAAGCGTCGCGCTGTCGGACAGTTCCCGACGCGCTGCCGGCCACCTGCACGACGATGCATCCGCCCACACCGAGACCTCTGCGTTACCCACGTCTCGTCTGTCGTGACGGTGGAAGCCCCGGCCGAACAGGTGCCCGGCGAGCGGCCAGCGAACCGACAGCAGCGGAATGGCAGACATGCTGCCGCGCGCCGGAAGGTGCTGCTGTGCAGACAGCGCCGCTGCGACTGAGACGGCATCGGGAGGTCATCATGGTCACGCTGGGCATGGTCGGGAAGACCCTGATCCACAACTACCCGTACGGGGCCTACTTCAACGGCACCGACGCCGAGGCCCTCGAGGAGCGCTGCACGAAGCGATGGATGCTGGAGCTGATCCGCGGTCGCTTCCCCGAGCCCGCCACTGAGGCCTCGCGCATCACGCACGTGTGGGCCGGAGAGCGCGAGGAGGCGGAGGCCATCGCCGCCGGCTGCCTGATCGACAACATCTGCGAGACGCCGGAGGAGGTCATCGCCGGCGTCGATGCCGTGCTGGTGCTGGATGAGGACGCCGAGTTCCGTGCCGACACTGTGGAGCAGTGCCTGGCCGCCGGGAGATCGGTCTACGTTGACAAGACACCCGCGATGGAGCCGGAGAGGACCCGCGAGCTGGTGTCGATGGCGGTGGACAGGGACCTGCGGCTGGCCGCCTGGTCACAGCTTCTGTTCGCGCCGGAGGCGGAGGCCCTCCACGGCGTGGAGGGTGGCTCCGCGTTGGTGACCTTCAAGCTCAGCCGCGATATCGTGGACAGATACGGCATCCACCTGGTGTGCAGCGCCTTCGCGGCCTTCGGCTGCGATCCCGTGCATATGGCGACGGTGGCGAACGGCCCCGGTGGTCCCCCCATGATGATATTGAGCTACGAGGACGGCAAGGATGTGGTCCTGCGCGCCGGCAGCGACGTCCCGCCGCGCGGCAGCATCAGCTACGTGGGGAACGACGAGGGCTCCGTGGTCGTCATGCTCGAGGATATGGCCGCGATGTTCGACGGCTCGGCCGCCGCGCTGGCGCGGATGTTCGAGGAGGGCGCCTGGCCCGTGCCGCCGGAGGCCATCGTGCGCATGACCGAGGCCGCTGCCTGCCTCTACGGATGAGCGAGCTCGCCTCAGACTCGACGTCTGACGGTGTCACTCCGGGCAGATGCAGGCTGCCGCCCGGGCGGTACACTCGGGACAGGTCTCCACGCCGGTGGCGCAGGGGAAGCCGGGCGCCTCGTCCGGGCCGAGCATCGGGTAGGAGGCCTCCAGCGCCCGGCCGTCGATGCGCACTGCGGCTGTGACCTCGGCCCTCCCACCGACCTCGTCCGCAACGACCTGGAAGCGCCGGCGCCCGGAGGCGACTCCCTGGTCTGATACTCGCCAGCCACCAGGCGCGATCAGCGTTGCGTCGCACTCCACCGGCACACCATCCCGGCGCGCTGACACCTCCAGCGTCCGGGAGATGCCCGGGCGCATTACGGGCTCTCCGTTGTAGTGCAGCGCGATCTCGTAGCCTTCGACGGTCTCGATAGCGGACTGAGGGTCCTGCTCCAGCGCCTGCAGCGCCAGGCGGCAGTCGGAGAGCGTCTCCACGGGGTCGGCGGGCGAGGCGGTCTCGGCGGCGATCTCCGCGACCTCCGAGCGCTCCGCCAGCATGCGCCTGCCCAGATCGACGGTCTCGTGCGTGAGCTGGAGGACGTCGGCGGGGGCGTCCAGGTCCTGCGTGAACCTGTGCAGCACGATGCCCTCGCCCACCGGCTCTCGCCAGCACTCGGGGATGGCACCGGTCCCGCCGATGATCCCCAGGGTCGCCCCCAGCGTGGCCCCGGTGCAGTCGGTATCCCAGCCGCAGTTGACCGCCGCGCAGAGGCGGTCGCCGAAGCTCTCGCCGCAGAGCCAGCCGATGATGGTGAAGCCGTGGTTGATGGGCGCGAAGCTGGGGTGGTAGTTGAGGAACGCCCTCGCCATCCGCTCCCGCGCCTCTTCCCAGTCGATGTCGTTCTGGTGGCACCACACCGCGTATCGGATCGCCCGGGAGATCTGGCAGTGCACCGGGATCATGCCCAGCCCGATGCGAATCAGCGTCAGCGGGTCGGAGATCACGAAGGCCGCCGCCTGCAGCGCCGCCCAGAACATCTCCCCGTAGGTGCCCTCGCCGCCGGCGTGATCCAGCGCCGAGTCCCGCCAGGCCAGCGAGGCCGCCAGCCCGGGATCGCCCGCACACAGGCACGCCCATATCTCGCTGCGGATCGGCGAGCCCATGTTGTCGATGAAGCAGTTCTCGAAGGCCCCCGATATCGGCGGCTTCAGGCCCCGCTCCAGATTCTCCAGACACCGCCCGTACTCGCTCCAGGGGTAGGGCCGCAGGTGCTTCAGCCAGTAGTCGGCGAAGTCCGAGACCGACGGGGAGAGCCCTCGCTGCTGGACCATACGCAGCCATACGAGCTGCAGGTCCAGGTCATCGTTGGGCAGCGGCTCGTCGGGCACCGGGTCGTAGAAGTCGAGGTCCAGGATCTCCTTCCTGCCCTCGTACGGTGTGCCCAGCGTCCCGCCGATGTTCTTGCCCAGCCAGCAGGCGTGGACGCGGTCCCGGTACTGCCTCTCGGCCAGCCGGATCGGCTTCATTGCTTTCCCCTCAGGGGTGATAGCTCACCAGCGTCTGGGTCATGCCGACCGCGCACGCGCCGGCGATGGCGTGAGGTTCGGACGACGGGCCGGATCGCCCTCAGGCCTCGATCTCGTCCAGGGCGACCTCCCTGCCTCCCTCATCGCGGCTGCGGATGCCGGCGATGATGATACGCATCAGCTCCTCGGTCTCCGCGAAGGGGAAGGGCAGCTCGCCCGAGCGCAGGTAGTCCACGAACGCCTGGAGCTGCGACTTGAAGGCGTGGAAGGTGTCCATGCTGGAGAGCTGATCGTAGCCCTCGGTCCCGCAGATCAACAGCACCCCGAAGGCGCCGTAGAGGTCGGTGATGGTCGCGATGACTACATCCGCGCCGCACTCATGCGTCAGGTGCACGATGTTGCGGTCCTCGCTGCCGGTGTTGCGCACCGTCACAAAGCCTGGCCCCAGCACCGGGTAGATGGCCTCCAGAGCGTGGATGCCGTAGCGCTCCCAGGTCTTGGCCATGGTGATGGTGACGTAGCGCAGGTGGCCGAGGTTGTTGGTCGAGATCCGGTAGGGCATAATCTCCTTGGAGTAGCGCAGGGCGCTGGAGGACATGATCTTGGCCCCGTCGGCCCGCCACTGCTGGAAGGTCGCCAGGTCCTCGGCGTTGTCCACCAGGGGCTTGTCCACGAACACCGGCAGGCCGGCCTCGATGAACGGGCGGCAGCGGTCCACGTGCTCGTGGCCGATGTCCGTGGCGATAATGGCCGCGTCCACCTCGCCGATGACGTCCTCGGGGCTGTCCACCACGTTGGGGATCAGCGACGCCCGCGAGACGTGCTCGGCGTCGGCGGGGTCGTCGGTCCAGATATGCGTGACCCTGGCGCCCTCGATCTGCAGGGTGTCCTTGGGCTCCTTGCCCAGGTACTCCGGGATCACGGGGTAGGGGCACTCGGCCATGACCTCCTCGTCATAGCCGTTGAAGATCGCGCTCCAGGAGTAGGGATGCCCGTTGCCCTCCACCATCCCCAGCATCGCCAGGCGTATGTCGTCGGGCCGTTCAACGAGTGCAGACATGATCTCACCTCACGCGGCTACCAGGCGGTCCAGCCGCCGTCAACCACCAGATTCGCGCCGGTCATGTATCCCGATGCGTCGGAGGCCAGGAAGACGATGGGGCCCTTCACATCCTCGGCACGGGCCATTCGGCGCATGGGTGTGCGCAGGCGATAGCCCTCCAGGAAGTGATCGTCGTGGCTCTCCTCGCGCAGCCCGCCGAGCGACAGGCAGTTGGCGCGGATGCCGTCGCCGGCGAGTATCGTGGCGAGCTGTTTCGTCCACGCGATCACCCCGCCCTTCTGCAGCGGATAGTCCATCGACAGCGACTTCTCGGGGTCTTTGTAGATCGTGGGATACTGCCCGCCCATACCGTAGATGGAGCCGATGTTGATGATGTTGCCGCCCCCGGCCGCCCGCATCTCCTCCACCACGCGGCGCGTCAGCAGCGCCGCGCCGATGATGTTGACGTCGAAGGACGCATGCAGCTCCTCGCGCGTGATGGCGCCGAAGGCCGCTGGCGGGAGAGCGCGGGCGTTATTGATCAGCACGTCGATGCGCCCGTGATCGTGCAGCACCGCCTGCACGAACTGCTCGATGGAGTCATCGTCCGCCAGCTCCAGGGCGTACCCGTGCGCCTCGTAGCCCCGCTGCCGTATCTCCTCGGCGCGCTCGTCCGCGCGCTCCTGAGAGCGTGAGGTCAGGCAGACGGTCGCCTGGGCCTCCGCCAGGCCGTCGCAGAAGGCGCTGCCATAGCGCCGGGTGCCGCCGGTCACGATGATGACCTTGCCGTCCAGCGAGAACATCTCGGGGCTGGTCATGTGCTCCGTCTCCTTCGTGGGGATTGGGGCGCGTCAGGCATCCTCGGCGATCGAGATGATGCGGCCCTCCTGCATGGAGCGCTTCGCCGCCAACAGCACCCGCAGGTTCTCGGCCGCCTCCGCGATGGTGGTGACCGGCGCCGCCCGGCCATCGATGCCGGCCAGCACGTCCTGGGCCTGCTGGATGAAGGGGCGGTCGCGGGTGGTCCTGGTCCGGGCCAGCTCCACCCACTCGTTCTCATCGCTATCGCAGCGGGTGAGCACGAAGTCGTCGGGGTCCCAGAAGTAGCGCAGGTTCGCCTCGGTGCCGATGAGCTCGACCTCGAAGACGTTCGGCTTCTGGAACTGGTTGGTGAAGAAGTGCACCAGCGCGTCGTTGTGGCTGAAGCGGGCCGCAATCAGCGAGGAGTCCTCGACCTCAACACCCGTCAGGGCCAGCCGGTCATACAGGGCCACCACCTGCACCACGTCGCCGAAGATCCACTGCGCCAGGTTCAGCGAGTGGGTGAAGGCGTCCATGATGCAGCCGCCGCCGGTCTCCGGGCGCGCGTAGTAGATGTCGCGGTAGTCGGGGCGGTACCTGGGGTACTCCTGGCCGGAGTGGAAGCGGCCCATCTTCAGCTCGCCGCACACCCCGCCCAGCGCCAGCCGCCGCAGCTCCTGCACCGAGGTATCGCTGCGCCGGACGAAACCGACCGTGGCGTAGAGATCCTGCTCCTCCACCGCCGCCACCAGCTCATCCACCCCGTCCATGCTGGTCGAGAGGGGCTTCTCGAGCAGGAACGGGAGGCCGGCGTCAGCGCACCTGAGCGCCATCTGCACGTGCAGGTGTGCCGGAACCGCGATCACCGCCGCATCGTACTCATCCAGCGGCACCTCCTCGAAGGCCGCGAAGGTCTCGGCGATCTGGTATCGCTCGGACAACTCATCGAGCACTGCGGCCTCAGTATCACATACGGATGCCTCGACGTCCCCGGTGGTGAGGAAGCATCGCACGTGCCGCTCCCCGATCCCGCCCCCGCCGACAAAGATGATACGCTTGCGCGCCATAGTTCGACCTCCCCGGCGCCCATCAGCGCCGCCCTGTGCCTCGGCGTTACGAAAGGTGGCCTGGGTCTGCTGTCGCCGAGATGCCTCGTCTCAGGCTCCCGGCCGACCGTGTCCCAGGCCACCCGGTTGCGGCTTTCGCAATGGGACCGCGTTACGCAGCACGCGGCCATGCGGCCTCACACGTCGTGAACCTCAGTCGTTGTTGACCTGCCACTTCCACAGGTCGGTGACGAAGTCCGGCCACGGCGCCGCGGTGGCATCGCACTGCTGCCACTTGGCGTGGCCGTCACAGTAGCCGACATTCACGCCACCGTTGTGGCGGTAGTGGCCGGCACGTGCCACGTCGTTGCCAAATCCGGCACTATCGCCCGTCCAGATCGGGGTCGGGGCCAGGCCGCCGGCTGCGCAGCTCTGGCTGTCGCAGATCAGGACCTTCTCCGCGGGCGCCTGAATGATGGCCATGGAGCGCCCGGCCATCCCGATCACCGACAGGCCACCCGAGCTCTCGCCCTCCAGCAGGTTCAGGTTGTAGCCATAGGAGAACTTAAGCGGGGGTGGGACCGCGCCGCCTCCTCCGCTATACCACGGTGAGGCGTCCGAGGGGCACAGCAGGATGTTCACGTTCTTGATGTAGGGCTGCACCAGTTCGGCCCAGTATCGCCGGTTTCCATAGACGTGCCCCGGTGTTCCGGCGTCCGGGATCGCGGCCACCATCATGGTCTCGTCATAGTCCTGGGC
>JBNGDZ010000063.1:0-14504 GCA_049975765.1 Armatimonadota bacterium | reverse complement strand
GCCGAGGGGTGGGGGGCTGAGGCGACAGGCGGGCGAGGTGGTCAGGTTGTTGAGGTGACCCGCCTCGACGATCCGGTGCCCGGAGAGCCCGGCACTTTCCGTTATGCAGTGGAGGAGGTCGAGGGACCGCGCATCATCGTCTTCCGCGTGGGCGGCGTGATAAGACTGACCGCGCCGCTGAGCTACCTCAAGGACAGCACGATCGCCGGTCAGACCGCACCCGGCGACGGGATAGTCATCGATGGGCAGATACAGCTCGCCAGCAACAACATCGTCCGCTACATCCGCGTGCGGCACGGAGAGCAGGACCCGTCCGGCGATGACTGCCTGCTCGTCTGGAATGGCGCGGATAACATCATCGATCACTGCTCACTGTCGTGGGCAAGCAGCCATAACATTGGCATGAACTGCCTCGACAAGCCTGCAAACGCGACAGTGCAATGGTGCATCAGCGCGGAGGGGCGTAAGGGGGCCATGAGCTTCCGCACGCACAATGTGACCTATCACCACAACCTCTTCGCCAGCGACTACGAGCGCAACCCCCGGGTCGGCGGGTTCCGCATGATGGAGGATCCGTATATCTACACTGACGCACAACCCTACGACCTGCGCAACAACGTGGTCTACAACGTGGGGGTCATGTCCCATTGCCTGACGAGCTACGCACAGGCGAATGTCGTCGGATGCTACTTCAAAGCGAAGGGCGAGGAGCGTCTCTACAGATACTCAGTGAACCTCAAGGGCAGCCCGCCGCCCGAACAGCAGCAGCTTTACCTCGCAGACATCTCGGGGCCGCACACTCGCGCGGGAGAGCCCGAATGGAACGAGGTCACCTACTACAGTACCAGCTACTCGGGGACGCCCCCTGAGGGGGTGCACCGCGCGCAGGCGCCGATCGAGGCGCCGCCGGTGACCACGCACGGTGCGGAGACCGCCTATGAGCTTGTGCTGGCGAATGCAGGAGCAACAATCCCCAGGCGAGACGCCGTAGACGAGCGCGTGGTACAGGACGTTCTCGCCGGCACCGGACCGGATATCGCCGATGATATCGCATTCAACACCCGCAATTGGGCCGCGCAGCAGTGGGCCACGCTTAGCTACGAGAGCGGCACTCCACCGGATGACAGTGACCATGATGGGATGCCGGATAGCTGGGAGACGGAGCATGGATTGGACCCCAATGATGCCTCCGACGGGCCCGGGTACGACCTCGACGCACAGTACACCAATGTCGAGGTCTACCTGAACTCGCTGGTGCCGGATCCGCCCGCGGGCAACCACCAGCCCAGCGCCGATGCGGGCCCCGACCAGGAGGTCAGTGCCGGCAGCTCCGCTCAGGCTGAGGTCACACTCGATGGCTCGGGCTCCTCAGATCCCGACGGTGACCCCCTCACCTACCGTTGGACCTGGGAGGACGCCGAGGGTAACTCCCACGAGGCAACCGGCGTCAATCCGACGATCTCTCTGACCCCGGGCGAGACGGTTGTGACCCTTGTCGTGAACGACGGCTCGCTCAACTCAGTTCCGGATACTACGACGATCACTGTGACCGCAGACAACGCCCCGCCACCGGCGCCGGAGGTCTCAATCAGCCCCGACGCGCCCACCACCTCCGATGACCTGACGGTTACGGCTGAGTGCACTGATCCCGATGGCGATGACGTGACCTACTCGTACCAGTGGTTTCGGGACGGGACGCATCAACCCGACTACGATGACGAGACCACGGTCCCTGCTGCGGCGACCAAAAAGGGGGATACATGGAAGTGCGTCGTGACTCCCAGTGATGGTACTGCAGAGGGCCCGACGGGCGAGGCCCAGGTCACGATTGCTAACAGCCCGCCCACAAGGCCGGCTGTCGAGCTCGCTCCCAGGAACCCGAGGACCATCCGCGACGTGACTGTGACTGCTGACGACAGCACCGACCCGGACGATGATCAGGTGACGTATTCGTACAGGTGGTTCAGGGACGGCGAGCATCAGCCCGACTACGACGACGAGACCACGGTGCCGGCCGCCGCAACCACAAGGGATGAGATCTGGAAGTGTGTAGTGACGCCAAGCGACGGCATCGATGAGGGTCCATCCGGCGAGGACAAGGTGACCATCGCCAACAGCGCTCCAACCGCGCCTGCGGTCTCGATCAGCCCGACCTCGCCCACCACCCGCAAAGACCTCGTCGCCACCGCGGATGGCACCACCGACCCGGACGATGATCCTGTCACGTACTCATATGTGTGGTATAGGGACGGAGAGCACGAGCAGGACTACGACGATGAGACGACGGTGCCGGCCGCCGCGACCACAAGAGATGAGATCTGGAAGTGCGTGGTGACTCCTAGCGACGGCACCGATGAGGGCCCCTCCGGCGAGGACCAGGTCACCATCGCGAACAGCGCGCCATCAGCCCCTACGGTCTCAATTAGTCCGGGCTCGCCCACCACCCGCGACGACCTTGTCGCGAGCGCCTCGGGCAGCACCGACCCGGACGAGGACACAGTGAGTTACGACTACGCATGGTACAAAGATGGGACGCTTCAGGACAACGCTACTGATAAGACCGTGAGCGCCGAACTCACTGATGATGGGCAGCGATGGCGCGTGGTGGTGACGCCGACGGACGGCGACGCTGCAGGAGAGAGCGCAGAGGCAGTCGTGACGATCGGGAATGCGGCCCCGACGGCCCCCACGGTGTCCATCGAACCCGACCCGGCTACGACCCTGGACGATCTCGTCGCCAGCGCCGATGGCAGCACGGACCCGGACGGCGATGAGATCGCCTACGCGTACGCCTGGTACGTGGACGGCGTTTTGGAGAGGGGTCTCACCGAGGGCACCGTGCCCTCGGACGTGACTTCGAAGGGACAGACGTGGCGCGTTGTGGTGACGCCAACAGACGGCAAGTCCACCGGAGAGAGTGGGGAGGCCGAGGTTACCATCGGCAACTCGCCGCCGACTGCCCCTACGGTGGCCCTCAGCCCCAGCTCGCCGACTGCCTCGGATGACCTGGTCGCCAGCGCCGATGGCAGCACAGATCCTGATGGGGATGCAGTCAGCTATGACTATGCCTGGTACAGGGACGGCACGCTGCAGGAGGATCTCGCAGGCAAGAGCGTATCCGCAAGTCTGACCGGGCAAGCCGAAACGTGGCGTGTGGTCGTCACGCCTAGTGATGGGACGGACAGGGGCGAGGCGGCCGAGGCGAGTGTTACCATCCAGCAGACATATGCCATATCCGGCACGGTCGCCTACCCGGACGGCAGCCCTGTAGCCGGGGTGCTGGTTACAGACGGCGACGGCACGGCAGTAACCGACGACCATGGTCAGTACACGCTCACGGGCCTCCGGGCAGGAGAGCTTTCCATCAGCGCGAGCAAGGACGGCCATGTCCTCACGCCGCAGGTCCAGAAGGTGACCGTGCCGCCCGACGCCACCGAGGTCGACTTCAAGGCACACCAGCTCTTCCGCCACCATCTGCTCGAGGGCGTCAGCTTCGTCGGCGTGCCCTGTGAGCCCCTGGAGACCGATCCGAGCGCGGTCTGGGATACTGAGCTGATTGCACGGTGGGATCCGCTGCAGTCCAAGTATGTCCTCTCCGCCGACGCCAACAGCGACCTGCTGACCGTTCAGCCGGGGCGGGGCTACTTCCTCAAGTCGCCAGCCCGCGACCTGACTGTGCCGGGCATGCCCGTCAGCGCCGCGAAGCCATTCTCGCTTACAGTGGAGCCCGGGTGGAACATGGTCGCGAACATGTTCGGGACGAGCCTTGCCTTCGGAAACCTCATCGGCAGGGCGCCCGACCACGTGCATCCATACGCATTCGCGTACGATTCCGGCACTGGGAACTACCTGCTGATCACCAGCGTCTCCGGCGCCAACGTGGATCGTAACGACGTCCTCCCGTGGGAAGGCCTCTGGCTGTACAACCATGGCAGCCGGGCGAAGCTCGAGATCTCGCCGCCCCAAACCGCGAGCTCTCAGGACCCCGCGAGCACCGCGGGTGTTCCCGTACCCCCCGGGGTTGTCGTTCCCCAGGCCGCCGTGGGCGGAGACCGGGGCTGGCTGCTGCCGATTGAGGTGGAGGCCGGCAGCAAGAGCGATACAATGACCGTCGTCGGAACGTCAAGCCTGCTTGCAGAGCCGGTCGAGATCTGCAACCCGCCGTCCGCGCCGGAGAGCGTGGACCTGTACATCGTCGGGCCGGACGGGAGGCAGTTGGCCCAGTGCGTCCGCAACGGCGTGGGTGCGGGGAGCTGGCAGCTCGTCGTCTCCACCGACCTGCCTGGCGCTGAAGTGAGCGTCAGTCTGCCCGACCTCAGTCAGATCCCGGATGATATGTCGGTGTATCTGACCGATCTTGACGCCAACGAGCGGCTATACGCCCGGACCATGCGCCGCTACCGATATGTCGCGGGGCAGGACGGCGGCCAGAGGCGCTTCAAGCTTGAGGTCGTGCGGCGGCAGCACGCCGGTCTCGTCCTGACTGCGGCGGCGGCCTCGCAGGGCCCTCAGGCCGTGGCTGTGCAGTACACCGTCTCCAGGCAGTGCGAGGTCAGCGCACGAGTGCTGAACATCGCCGGACGCACGGTCAGGGTCCTGGCGCGGGGCGTGAGCGCGATGAGTGGAGCCAACACGTTGTCGTGGAACCTGCGCAGCGATACCGGGACGACCGTGGCGAGCGGGTGCTACATAATCGAGCTTACAGCGCGCAGTCGCGACGGGCAGCAGACCCACGCGATCACCACCGCGACAGTACGTCGGTGAACCTGTCGTCACAGGGGAAGCCAGCCGGTGGGCCTTGGGGAGGCGCCGCCCGGGCCCGCCTGCTTGCTCGGTGCCGGGCGCCAGGTGCGGCGCCAGGACGCGCCGAGACCCAGCATGCCGGGGAAGACGGCAACGCACACTGGAGGGATTGCCCGATGCTCCGCGCTACCGCGCGAGGCCCGCAACTGCTGATTGTCTGCCTCCTTCTCTGGGTCGCGCCAGTGGCTTTGGCTGAAAGCAGTGCTCGGCCACAGCAGTTGAGCGGGAATCTCGTATTGAATCTGCTGCCGGGCTGGAACATGATCTCTGTTGGTCAGCCGGCCGAGCCGAAGGCGACCCTGGGAGAGCTGCTGGGACCAGAGGTCCTGGTCCTCTACCGGTGGGACGCCGATGACTTCGTGTACCGGAAGGTCAGCAGGGACGACCGTGCAGTAGAGCACGCGGGATACGGGCTGTGGGCTCTGAGCCGGGTGGAGACGACGCTGGAGATTCCGGTGGAGGGCCCCTCCAGCGTCTCGGTCTCCGTCGGACAGGGCTGGAACTTGCTTGGGAACCCCTTCGAGTTTGAGCTGGGCCTGGAGCTGCTGGTGCCGGATGAGCAGGGACGTATCACCCTTCCCGTCTTCTCGTGGAATGGGCATTGCTACGACCAGCACCGGGCTCCACCCCCCGGCAACGCCTTCTGGGCGCTCGCGGACTACCGTGGCACAGCTACCTTCCAACTCACACCGCCACCGCCCCCGGGGTCGTCGGAGACCGCTCCTCTGACCAATACTGCCGGCGCCGTCACGCTCGAGACGTGGCTGCAGCTTGCAGTGGAGAGCGAGAGCAGCAGGGATGCATCTACGTGGATCGGCGTCGCCGCCGGCCATGGTGCCACGAAGACGGCCAAGCCCCCCATGAGACCCGGCGCGGTCGGGGCGTACCTCGAACTCGAGGATGGCATCGGCTACGCCCGGTCCATCGTATCACAGGGCGACGATCACGCGTGGGGGCTGACAGTCAACTCCCCGGCGGATGAACAGGTCTCAGTGCGCCTCGTGGACAGCTCGCAGCTTCCCCAAGGGATGGCTGTGTGGCTGGAGGATCTGGCGACCGGCAGGCGGACGGACCTCCGCCACACCCCGGGCTACGCGTACACCGCGCGTGAGGGACAGCGTCGCTTCGAGGTCGTGCTGGGCGAGCGAGACGCTCCGCTGCAGGTGATGGGCGTGTCGGCAGAGCCTGCAGGCTGGGGTGCGCAGATCAGCTTCACGCTCTCGGCGTGCGGAGCAGTGACCGTGGACGTGCTCAACATCGCCGGCCGGAGTGTCAAGCGAATCGTCGGCGACCGCGTCTGTGGTGCGGGCCTGCAGACGGTGGCCTGGGATGGTCGCTCCGACCGCGGGACACGCGTGCCGGGCGGCCTGTATGTCATCCGCGCGCGGGCCCATGCGCCCACGGGTGAGCAGGCGCAAGGCCTGACGACCATGCGAGTGCGCTGAACGTAAGCCCCAGCGAGCGCGACTGACCGCTCGAAGGTGCTGCGCCACGCTCTGTAGCGCCTGCGAGTTCCGGCAGGAGCCCTCTCCGGCGCTCCTCCGCGCACCCTCTGACCGGGCATTCTCCGTACATCCGGGGCGGTCAGTAGCCGTGTACCGCTCCCGATGTGCCCTCCCCGCAGAGCTGCTGTTCCCGCCCCCCTCAGCGCAGAGGACGCTGTGAAGGTATTGTGAGGCAATGGTGTGGGGCGTCCGTGATATGCTATGTGCGCGGAGACGAGAAAGCCGCCGGCATCATCTCGCGCGCTACTACACAGCAACAGAAGGGGCGCTGACACGCCATGGCCAGGGCTGTACGCTACACCAGGTGTTTGGCGATCCTCGCAGTAACCGTCTGGCTTGCCGGCTGTGCTGGGGGAGTTGACGTGATTCCCGACACGGTGATCGCGGAGGGGGGCGATCCCGTGGACGTTACTGCTGACGTCGTCGGGCGGGTTGTGTGCGCCTCCGACGCCACAGCAGTCGCTGGCACTACGGTCACCATCGACAGCAGCATCACGGCCACCACCGACAGTGACGGCGTCTTCGTGATCGAGGATGTCTCGGTCGGCCGGCACTGGCTGGATGTGGATGGCGCCGGCTACCTGATGCTCGGCGGCCCGATGGAGATCGAGGTCGAGGCCGAGGGCACCGACCTCGGACAAGTCGTCGTGTTTCCCGGCGCCCGCCGATCCCCGCCCGCGGTCCCCGTGTTCTGACGAGATAGACTCCTGTCGTGGGACCGGCCCGGAAGCGTCGCACTGGACACGACCATGCAGGATGCACAGC
The DNA here is from genome assembly GCA_049975765.1 of Armatimonadota bacterium. Lineage (GTDB taxonomy): Bacteria > Armatimonadota > Zipacnadia > Zipacnadales > UBA5352 > JAYENL01. The sequence goes on along the minus strand of JBNGDZ010000063.1, from coordinate 7,431 downwards.
GAGCCCGGCAGCGATGGCGGGCGGTGTAGTGGTGTCGCCGAGCAGGTCGAGCGCGTACGTGCGAAAGGATGGCTGCCATCGATGGAGGGTGCGCCCGCCGCCAACCCGATCCTCGTGGTCGGGATGAACAGGGGCGGTACCACCCTGCTGTGCAATGTGCTGTGTCGGCACCCTCAGGTGGATGCCCCGAAACACAGGCTCCACTGGGGATGCCACGAGTGTCAGGTCCTGCGCCATGCGCAGTACTGGGGCGATCTCACCGACACCGGGCAGTTTATCCGGTTCATGGAGCTGTATTCGTCAGGGGACTTCTTCACTCTCGCCGAAGGCGACAAGGAGTACTTCTACGCGCATCGCCCGCGAGACTTCTACGAGTTCTTCCTGACCCTGATGGAGCAGTTCGCGGCCCGTCGGCAGATCCCGTACTGGGTGATGAAGCTTGATGAGAGGTTCTACCATCGCCCGCGTGAACTCGAACGCTTTCTGTCGCTGGTGCGAGGGCGGTACACCGACCCCAGGTGCATCGGCATTCTGCGTGACTTCGGCGGGGTACTGAAGTCACACCTTAGAAGACGTGTCAGCAGCAGCGAGGTCGGCAGCGCTCGGTTCTCGATCGGCCACCAGTGGTTTGCGGTCAGCCAGACGCTGAGATATGCCGCGCAGCGGCCGAAGATACGACGGATCGTGGCAGAGGCTGACGGCCTGCTGCTGGACTTCTCAGAGCTCGTCGGCGACTTCGAGGCGGCGTCGCGACGCATCTGCACGTATCTCGACCTGGAGTACTCCCCGCAGATGCTGGAGCGCCAGTTCCCACCCAACACCAGCTTCAAGGACGACCGTGAGCGCAGAGAGATCATCTCCCCGTGGCAGCTCGCGCTCCTCGACAACCTCGTGCGACCGGTCTTTGAGGCCGCGCATCCGCTCTCCAGCGCCTGGCGGCGTATCAGAGACGCCCAGGGCTCTCGGACGTGTCCGCTCTCGTGGCGGCTGCTGAGGGAACGCAGAGGCCTGGGTCTTCCCGAAGATACGCCCGAAAGTGGCTGAGCGACAGAGAGGCGACGGCGCTATCAGCGCTACGCCGATAGGCGATTGGCGGAGGGGGAGGGATTCGAACCCCCGGTGCCCGTCAAGAGCACAACGGTTTTCAAGACCGTCACCTTAAGCCGCTCGGTCACCCCTCCGCTCGCACTCCCATTATACCCCGAATGCCCTCCCGGCGGCAATCCTGCTCAGTCCAGGCTCAGCTCGATGACCCGGTCGGCGGCGTCATCGTAGACGTCGTAGCAGGTGAACAGCAGCACCTGTGCGTCCTGGCTGAGCCGCCTGATGATCCTGATTGCCTCGCCGCGGCGACGCGCATCGAAGTTGACCATTGGGTCGTCGAGGAGGATGGGCGGACGCTCATCCGGCCACACCAGTGATGTCAGGGCCAGCCGCGCCGCAAGGTAGACCTGCTCGCGCGTGGCGCAACTCAACTCAGCATCGATATCCACCACCGCGCCCTTCTGCGGCGAGTGCACAGTCGGCTCGAGCGTGGAGCGGTCGAAGGTCACGGCCGCGTAACGGCCGCAGGTCAGCTCGGAGAGCAGCTCTCCGGTGCGCGGCTCCAGGACGTCGATGGCGACGCTGACGGTCTCGCGGTGAGCCTGATCCAGCAGCTCCCGCGCCAGCTCCAGCGCGTCCCGCTGCTCCTCGAGCCGCTCCAGCCTGCGACGTACGGCGGCCAGTTGCTCCTCACACGACCGCAGTCGCTCCGCGTCGGCCTCCGGGTGCTCGGCGGCGCGCCTGACCTCAGCCGTCTCCTCATCCAGCTCCGACGCCTCAGCCTGCAGCTCCTCGATGCGCGACAGCAGGGTCTGATACTCGTCCGCCGTGAGGTCGGTCTCGGCAAGCTCCGGGGCCTCAAGCGCCTTCTGTGTGCCCATCCGATCCGCATTGACGGCTGAGAACGCCTCCTCCAGCTCCTCCAGCGTGCTGTCGCCGAGAAGGCCTTTGAGTTCAGCACGCGCCGATTCGAGCTGTTCCCGGGTGCTGCCGACGCGCCGGGCCTGCTCCAGAAGCTCTCCGGCGTCCTCTGCCTCGCCGCGCTTGAGGGCGACCTGCAGTTGTATCTGCAGGCGCTCGACGCGCTCTCTGTGCTCCTGTGCGGCAGCGAGTGCGCTCTGGGCCTGGCCCTCAAGGCGAGCGTGCATCTGCACCGCGTCCTCCACCGCGGCACGGGCCTTGCTCATGCGGGCGCGGAGGGCGTCCACATCGGGAGCATCGACGTCCCTGAGCGCGGCGGCGAGCTCATCGCGGATCGCAGTGAGGTGCCGCTGCGAGTCCTCGAGAGCAGTACGCGCCTCCTCGTAGCGCCGCCGGGCCTCGGCCGCGGACATGCGGGGGCCGCTGAGATAGGCCCAGATGAAGACAGCGATGCCTGCGAGGCCGACCAGAGCCAGCGAGGCCTCGACGAGAGCCCCCAGCGCGGCGCCCGCCGCCACGAGTACGACCGCCAGCAGGTAGCGCAGGCGCTGCCGGCGAGCAGTTCGCTCGACCGACGCCCGCTGCGCCTCGGCCGCCTCGACCTCCTCAGCCAGCACATCGCGGTCGGCCTCGGCACCGGCCACCGCCCGCTGAAGCTCCTCGGCGCGGTCAACAAGCGCCTGGTCCGGGACCTGCTCGCGAGCCGCCACCAGGCGCTTCTCGGCCTGCTCGGTGTCCTCGGCGAACCGCTTCGCCTCCTCCTCGGCCTTCTTCGCGGCCTGAGTGGCCTCTTCCAGATCGTGCACCAGCTCACGGGCCTCCTGGGCCTGCTCGGGAGAGATGTCGGGAAGCTGCTCCAGTTGCTCCTCAAGCAGCCCGATGCGCTGCTGCAGCTCACGGGCCTGGCGGCTGCGTCGCTCAAGCTCAGTGCAGCGGCTGGTGAGCGCGGCAAGCTCGCCCTCCAGCTCCCGCCGACGCTGCACGCGCTCCTGCAGGCGCATACGCTGCTGAAGCTCGCGCTCAACCTCTTCGCGGCGCTCCTGCAGTTGCTCCAGGCGCTCCGAGGCGTCCTGGGCTGCGGACACGATGGGACGCAGGCGAGCGATCTCGGCCTCCAGCTCGTCGATCCTGCTGATGGTGGACGCGATGGGGCCGAGGTTCTTGGCGGGGCTCGACACGCCGCGATTGATGTCCCGGAGCCGGCCGCTGAGCCTGTCGATGACGCTCTGAGCTCCGGCCTCCGCGCCCGGCCCCGCAAGTCGCTGCTGGAGCAGCTCGCTGACGCGCTCGCCGTCGTCCAGCCGCGCGAACTCCCCCTGGCGGAGGCACGCGGTTGTCTCGTAGACCTCTCGCGACCAGGGCTCGAGCAGCTCCGAGAGGCGCTCGCGCACGCGCCCCCCGTCGGTGAGGGTATCGTCGCCGAGGCACAGCTCGATGCGCTGGGCCTCGAAGTCGCGGATCAGAGTCAGGCGCCGGCCGGCCGCCTCAAGCTCGCCTTCCAGCACGAAGTGGCGCTCGCAGCCCCATGTCGTGCACGCGAGGAAGGTGGAGTCGCGCGTGTCCACCTTCCTGTCGGCGAACAGCAGTCGCACGATGGCCTCGCGCATGGTGGACTTGCCCGCCTCGTTCGGCCCGCGGATGACATTGAGTCCGGGCGCGAACTCCCACGAGGCGTCGCGGAAGCGGCCGAAACGCTGCAGTCGCAGTCGGGTCAGGATCATGGCACGCCCCCCCCGCCGCGCAGCATGGCGACGCCGACCTGCAGCGCGCGCTCGGCCACGCGCCGCTCGCGCTCGTCGCCGGCCGCCTCGATCCTCTCCCGGGCCAGCTCCACGAAGCGCCCCAGCGCCAGCCCATCGGCGGCGATGTCGTCCAGGTCCGCAACGGCCGGATGGGTCTCATCGGCGACGCGCAGGGCGAAGAACTCGTCCGCCAGGCGCTGCTGCGCGTCTTGCACGTCGATGACCACCCCGGGCGCGGCGAGGCCCTCAACCGTCACGTGCAGGAGCAGGCTCTCGTCGGCGTACTGGCTGATACGCGTGATCAGGTCCTCGGTGCCACCGAGGTCGGCGGCGTCGATCGAGATCCGCTCGCCGCGCAGCGCGCCCACAGTGACCCGCTCCACCAGTGCCGGGCCCTCGCCCAGGGTGACGAGGGCCACGGAGCCGGCATCGCGCTGCGCGAAGCCGTCGATCTCGGGGCTGCCAGGGTTGATGGCCGCAACGTCGCCCGCAGTGTGTTCGGTCCAGGAGTGCCAGTGGCCCAGCGCGAGGTAGTCCATGCCGGTTGCGGCGATCTCCGCGGCGTCGAACATGCTGGCGTCGGCGACGTCCCCGCGCTCCATAGACCCGTGCGCCACGCCCACGTTCAGCGCCACGGAGGCGTCCGGGCGGAGGGCTCTCAGTGGCCGCTGCCGCTCACGCCCACACACGTGAGCGCACCCGTGGATGGCGAGGTCGAGGTCGGAGAGATGTACGCTGACGGCCTCGGGGCCGCACAGGCTTTGCATCGAGGCGCCGAGTGCTCGCATCCGCGGGGAGTCCCACAGGCCACCCTCCCGCCAGCAGTCATGGGTGCCGGGCAGCAGCGCGACGGCCACCGGCGGCGAGGCGTCCTGGAGGCGGCGGAGCTGGCCGAGGGCGAAGTCGAGGCTCGCGGCGTCCGGCCGGGCCCGGTCGAAGAGGTCACCGGCCACGATCAGCAGATGCGCATCGCGCTCCAGGCAAAGGTCGATGACGCGCGCGAAGGCCTCCCGGGTGGCCCTGCGAAGCGCGGATGCGCGCTCGCCGAGCTCAGCGTTTGGCGCATCCAGGTGGACGTCCGCAGTGTGCAGGATTCTGATGGCGCGCATACGTGCCCCCGATGGTCTATCTGGCTGTCCGCATGAGCCTTCCTGCCGCCGGTGCGACATTCCTCCCGCGATCGGCGAACCTGCGGGCCGCGGTGCGCGTTTGGGAGGAGGGAGGCGGATAGATGAGATCAACGTGGCGGCTGGAATGGGCAGCGGCACTGCTCGTGCTGGCGGCCGGTCCAGTGGCGGCCGATGAGATCGCCTGGCATGAGAGCCTCGGGTCCGCTGAGAAGGCGGCGCGTAAGAGCGGGCGTCCGGTCATGGCCGACTTCTGGAGCCCGGGGTGCGGCCCCTGCGATGAGCTGGTCGAGATCACCTTCGCGGATCAGGCAGTGAGACGTCTGGCCGGACGCTTCGAGGCCGTCAGGGTCAACGCATTCGAGCAGCCGGAGCTGGCGGCCGCATACACGATCTCGTTCTACCCAACGGTCGTGTTCATGGATGCAGATGGAACTGCGGTTCATGACGTGCAGGGCTTCGTGGCGCCCGAGGTCTTCGTGGAGGTCATGCGTGAGGCGCTCGCTGCTCACGCGGCTTTGATCAGAGCCCGCGCCGCTGCGGCCGAGGCATCCGGTGTCACTGACGCACAGACGGCGCTGGCAATCGCGCGGGACTTCAGCCGAGCCCGGCAGCACCTGCTGGCGGCTGAGTGGGCGAAGACGGCCCTGGAGGCGGTGCAATCGGGTGGTGAGACGGTCCGCGCTGAGGCCCTGCTGATCCGGGGCAGTGCTCTGCTGGAGGTCGGCGAGCCGGTTCGTGCGGCCCAGGCCCTCACGGAGTACCTTACCGAGGTGGAAAGCCCCAAGAGGTACTGGCTGGCGCGGCTGAAGCTGGGCTACGCCTGGCTGCAGCAGGGGCGTGAGGAGGTGGGCGTGGAGCTGCTGCGGGTGGTGGCCGGGTCCCCGGATGCCGCTGCTGCTGAGCGAGCCGAGGCGCGGCGGCTGCTGCGATGGGTGGGCGCGGAGACGCACTGATTGCCCCGTGGTAAGGGCGCCACGCCGGCCGGCTCTGTCCAGAGCCGGCCGGCTGCATCTCCTCCGTCAGATCGCCTCCACCGGCTCCCAGTCGCCGCTCTCGTCAGAGCGATGCACGGCATCCATGACCGCTTCCGCGCGTGCCCCGTCGTACAGCGTGGCTGTACCGAGCTCGCCATTGGTTACCGCCGTCAGGAAATCAAAGATGGCGTGCATGTGGAAGCGCATCCAGCCCACAGGGAGCTTCGGCGACGGCAGGGCAGAGGGCTTGGGGTAGTGCTGGACCGTGGCGATGCGCGTAAAGCCCTCCATGCCGCCCAGCTCGCCGCCGGGCGCGGCGGTATCGTAGGCCTCCAGGAAGTTCGGGTCCATCATGCTCCATCGCAGCGCCCCTCGCTGCCCGTAGATCTCGAAGGACATGTCGTCCTGGGTGCCGGTGGCGAACCTGGAGGACTCGATGAAGCCCAGCGCTCCCGAGCTCATGCGCGCCTGGAGGCAGGCGTAGTCATCGACCTCCACCGGGACCATCTCCGAGGGATCGTCAGCCGACGGCCGCTGGTCGATCCAGCGCTGCAGCGTCCCGCGCACCTGCGCGTAGTCGCCCAGCAGGTGGGCCATGAGGTCGATGACGTGAGAGCCGAGGTCGGCCAGGCATCCGCCGCCGGGCGCCAGGCGCCAGCTCATGGGCCGGAGCGGGTCGGCGTAGCCGGCGTGCAGGTAGGCGGCGCGGAAGTGATAGACATCGCCCAGAAAGCCCTCCTCGACGAGCTGCCGGGCGCGCATGACGGCGGGGATGAACCGGCAGTGGAAGGCCATGCCATGCACCTGAGCGGGATGCGCACGGGCCGCCTGGACGATGGCGCGGGCATCCTCCAGGTCATTGGTCAGCGGCTTGTCGCAGTAGACGTGCTTGCCCGCCTCCAGCGCCGCGATCACCTGTCCCCGGTGCAGGTTGTTGGGTGTCGCCACGTCGATGATGTCGATGTCGTCGCGGTGAAGGAGGTCCTCGAAGCGCGAGGTGCCGAACTCGAAGCCGCCGGTCTCCCGCGCAGCGCGGGCGGTCTCGTTGCGGGAGGTGCAGACTCCCACAAGACGGACGCGACATGGGGGCGGATCGTAGAACAGGTCCAGGTTGCGGAAGCCGTAAGTGTGAACCTTGCCGATGAAGCCGAAGCCGGCCATGCCGATGCTGATCTCAGGAAGCGATGGCACAGTGGAACCCTCCCGTCGCGGGGCGTCGTGCGCTGTCGGATGTTTCCCCGGGCGGCGGCGCACGACCTGCGGAGAGCGTGGCTGGGGCCCCTCAGCATGCTCAGCGACGGGCCATGGAGGCACTCTTGAGCGAACCCTGAGGCGAGGGAGAGCTTGGCGGAGGTGCGGTATGGTATTCTACCGACGTCGCGACAGACGTCACCGCCTCGGCTGGGCGAACCGCTCGCACGATCCATGTGGATCCGAAAAGAGCGTGTCTGGTGCGGAGGCGTTTTCCGTACCCGGCGATTACCAACGGCCGCCTGGAGCCAGCTCGATGTGCGTACACCGCGGCCCAGCGCCGCGGACTTCGCCCCGCCATGACCACGGTGACGGCCAGAGGGCAGTCCCGGGAGCGCGTCGCCGGGCTACCGGCGGGGACGCCGGAGG